>JADLHW010000108.1 GCA_020848615.1 Thermoleophilia bacterium | reverse complement strand
GTCGCATCGGCGACCCGGATGAGCTGGTCGGGCCGCTGCTGTTCCTGGCGTCCGACGCCTCCAGCTACGTGACCGGCCACACCCTGGCCGTGGACGGCGGCATGAGCGCCTCCCTGGGCGCCGCCCGCCACCGGCCCGAGTACCTGGCCGAGTTCGCGGCGGTCGTCCCCGCCGGCCTCGGCGCGCGCATCGAGACCGCAGCCTGAACCGCCACGGCCCGCCCGGCGCGTTCGGCGCCGGACGGGCCGTCAGGCCGGTGCCGCCACCCCGAGCCCCAGGTCCCGCGCCGCGGCCGCCAACCTGACGTCATAGGTCACGACGGCCGCCAGCTCATCGCGCACCAGGTCGGCGGAGGCGAGGTGGATCGCGTCGAGGCTGCGCAGGCCGGGTGCCCCGATGCCGGCCGCCGCGTCCAGGAGCGGGTCGTCCAGGGCGACGAGGTCCAGACGGCGCAGCACGGCCTCGGTGCGGGCGTCCGGCCGGGCCGTCCCGGCGGACCTCGCCACGGCCCGCCGCAGCTCGACCCGGACGAGCGCGCTCGCCACGGGCGTCGCCGGGTGCCGGCCCAGCAGGGCGAGGAGCGCCGAGGCCGGCCGGCGATGGATGCACCGTCGCATCCGGGTCCGCGGAGGGGGTGGATGGGCGGCCGGAGATCCACCGGACACGGCGGGGCTGGCCGGCTTGCGGCGGCCACCGCTCCCGCGGGACAGTGCCCCCATGAGCTTCGCCGTTCCCGCCGACGCGTACGATCGCTTCATGGGGCGCTACTCGCGTCCCATGGCCCCGATGTTCGCCGACTTCGCGCGCATCGCCGCCGGCCTCACGGTGCTGGACGTGGGAGCCGGGTCCGGTGCGCTCACCGCGGAGGTCGCCTCCCGTGTGGGCGACGCCGGGGTGTCCGTCGCCGAGCCGGCCGACGGGTTCGCCGCCGCGCTGCGGGAGCGCCACCCCGGCAGCGACGTGCGCCATGCGCCCGCGGAGGACCTCCCGTTCGCCGACGACGAGTTCGACGTCACCGTCGCCCAGCTGGTCGTGCCGTTCATGGCGGACCCCGTCGCCGGCCTGCGCGAGATGGCCCGTGTGACGCGGCGTCATGGGACGGTGGCCACGTGCGTCTGGGACACGGCCGGGGACACCAGTCCGCTCGCCACCATGTGGGAGGCCGCGAAGCGCCTCGACCCGGCGGTGCGCGGAGAGGGACACCTCGCGGGCGCCCGCGCCGGCAGCCTCACCGTGCTGTTCGCGCGGGCCGGGATGGGCCACGTCCATGAGGAGCCGCTGACGGTGCGCGTCGTGCACCCCTCCTTCGAGGACTGGTGGGAGCCGTACACGTTCGGCGTGGGACCGTCGGGCGCGTACATCGCGTCCCTCGACGACGACCACCGGGAGGCGCTTCGCGAGACGTGCCGGCGCCTGCTGCCGGAGCCGCCGTTCACGGTGTCGGGAACCGCCTGGGCTGCGAGGGGGACCGCCTGACCCCGCCGCGCGCCCGCGGAGCGCGACCGTGAGCTACGCCGTCCCCGCCGACCGGTACGAGCGGTTCATGGGCCGCTACTCCCGGCCCCTCGCCCCGGCCGTCGCGGACCTCGCGGGCATCGCCCGCGGCATGCGGGTGCTCGACGTGGGCGCGGGGTCCGGGGCACTCACCGACGAGATGGTGGCCCGCACCGGCGACCGACGGGTGAGCGTCGTGGAGCCGTCGGAGCCGTTCGTCGCCGCCCTGCGCGAGCGCCTCCCGCGCTGCGACGTCCGCCGGGCGGGGATGGAGGACATCCCGTTCCCGGCCGCCGCCTTCGACGTGGCCGCCTCCCAGCTCGTCGTCCAGTTCCTGGACGACCCCGTCGCCGGGCTGCGCGAGATGGCCCGCGTGACCCGTCCCGGGGGCACCGTGGCGGCGTGCGTGTGGGACCACGCCGGACGTCGCGGGCCGCTCGCGGCCTTCTGGGCGGCGGCGCGTCGCCTGGACCCCTCGCTGCGCGACGACGAGGACGACCCGCCGGGCACGCGCGGCGGCGACCTCACGCGGATCCTGACCGCGGTGGGGCTCCGGGACGTCGTGGAGGCGGAGCTGACGGTGCGCGTCACGCATCCCGGCTTCGACGACTGGTGGGAGCCGTACCGCATGGGCGCCGGCCCGGCCGGCGCGTACGTGGCGGGGCTGGGAGACGCCGCGCGGGACGCCCTGCGCGGCGCGTGCCGGGAACTGCTCCCGGACCCGTCGTTCACCATCACGGCCACCGCGTGGGCGGCACGCGGCACGGTGTGATCCGGCCGGCCCGCGGTGCCTAGCGGCGCATCTCGGCCACGGCCTGGTCCATGCTCCGCTCCAGGGTGCGCCAGCTGGGGTCGACGCGCCGGCCGTCACCGAGGCAGAACTCGATCGTGCGGGCCCAGGCCGCGATGTAGTCGGACATCCGGTACTCGAGGCCCGCGAAGTCCTCGCTGGGGAGGATCGCACGGGGGTTCTTGCGCGCCACGTCGACGGTGAGCCGCACCGCGCGGCGGGTGCCCTCGCTGACGGGGCGCCCGACGCTCGCGCAGTCCTGCATCGCGATGAACTGGGCGTCCTCGCGGACGGCACCGAAGACGGCGCGCGCGTCACGGTCGGAGACGTGGGGGGCCCCGCCGCCGCATCCCGCGGCGAGCAGCGCACAGGCGGCCGCCGCCGCCGGAATCGCCGATCGCGTCATCGCCACCGACGATAGGGAATGCGCGCGGAGGACCGCGCGCGTGCGGTTCCCGGCGGCCATCCCCAGGATTCCAGGAACAATTTGGAACCGCTTCCATACAGGGCGGTATCTGAGGTACGCTCACCCGCGCCGTGACGCTCGCACTCCCCGACAAGTGGCTGTGGGACTTCTGGACCGCCGAGGCGGACGGGTATCTCCACGTCTTCTACCTGCAGGCCGACCGGGCGCTGCTGGACCCCGACCTGCGCCACTGGAACGTGAGCATCGGCCACGCGGTGTCCCGCGACCTCGACACCTGGGAGGTGCTCCCCGACGCCTTCGGCCCCAGCCCCGGGCCGGCGTGGGACGACCGGTCCACCTGGACCGGAAGCGTGATCCGCACCGAGCACGGCTGGGCGATGCTCTACACCGGCACGTCCCGGGCGGAGGACGGGCTGGTGCAGCGCGTGGGGCTCGCGACCTCGCCGGACCTCCTGCACTGGGAGCGGCAACCCGGCCCCGTCATGGAGGCCGATCCCCGCTGGTACGAGCTGCTCGACCTGGACGCCTGGTTCGACCATGCCTGGCGCGACCCATGGGTGTTCCGCGGTCCCGACGGCGCCTTCCACGCGTACGTGACGGCCCGCGCGCCCCGCGGCCCCGCCCGGGGCCGGGCCGTCATCGGCCACGCCCGCTCGGATGACCTGACGCGGTGGGAGGTCCTGCCGCCGGTCACCCGGCCGATGGGCTTCGGGCAGATGGAGGTGCCGCAACTCCTGGAGGCCGGCGGCCGCTGGTACCTGCTGTTCTCGTCCGACCCCGGCACCCGGACACCCGCCAGCGGCGCGGAGGGCGTCGGCACCTACGCCCTGTCGGCGGACACCCCGTTCGGGCCGTTCGAGCACGCCACCCTCCACGCCGTGGACGCGGGCCCGCCGGCATCCAGCGCCCCCGGCGAGCACGCCCCGTACGCCGGGAAGGTCGTGTCGTTCAACGGGGCCCTGCAATTCCTGGGATGGGAGGGCGTGGACGGCGGCGGCGCGTTCCGCGGCACGCTCGCCCGGCCCCGCGCGGTCTCGGTGACCCCCGACGGGCGGCTCGCCGTGGGCGGCGAGCAGTGATCGCCACCATCCACACCCGCGCCTGGCTGCCCGAGCACGTCGCGCTCATCGGCGCGTCCCCGGGGTGCGCGGCGCCGGTCATCACCCCGGAGCAGGTCGCGCGCATCGCCCCCGGCCAGGACGTGTGGGACCTCGGGCCCGTGCGCACGCCCGACGGGGCGGTCGCGCACCTGGACGGCGTGGAGCTGTGGATCGCGATCTCGGCACCCGGCCAGGGTCACCCGTCGCTGCGGCACGACGTCGCGCGGCTGCGCTTCCTGCTGCGCGGCGCCGGCGGCTGGGCCGACTGCGGACCGCTGTTCCCCGACGACGCCTCCCTGGGCTCGAGGGAATGGGCGGCCTCCGGCACCTACGACCCGGCGACCCGCCGCATCGAGGTCCTGTACACCGCGGCGGGGTGGCGGGACCGCCCCGGGCCGCGCTTCGAGCAGCGCATCGTGGCGACCTCCGCGGAGATCCGCCGGGAGGGCGCCGGGCTGGCGGTGGGCCCGTGGATGCCCCACAGGATCGTCCTGGAGGCCGACCGCGCGACCTACATGGCCGCGGACGCCCCGGACGGCGAACCGGGCTTCATCAAGGCGTTCCGCGACCCGTTCCCGGTCACGGACCCCAGGGACGGGAGCGACTGGGTGCTGTTCGCCGGGTCCCTCGCCGGGGCCGCCAGCGACTTCAACGGGGTGGTGGGCGTCGCCCGCCGCGAGGCCCACGGGCACATGACCCTCCACGAGCCGCTGCTCACCGCCGACGGGGTGAACAACGAGCTGGAGCGGCCGCACACCATCGTGCACCGCGGCCTGCACTACCTGTTCATCTCCACGCAGCGCCGCACGTTCGCCCCCGGGGTGAACGGCCCGAACGGCCTGTACGGGTTCGTGTCGGACGCGCTCCTGGGCCCGTACGAGCCGGTGAACGGCTCCGGGCTGGTGCTGCGGAACCCCGACCCGGAGCCCTACCAGGCGTATTCCTGGCTCGTGCTGCCCGACCTCACCGTCGCGAGCTTCGTGGACATGCACTCCCTGGCGGGGCGCTCACCCGCCGAGGTCGACGCCGCCGGCGACGCCGTCGCCCGGGCGCACTTCGGGGGCACCATCGCCCCGTTCCTGCGCATCGACGTGCGCGGTACCGTCGTCGAGCTCGTCGGCTGAGCCGATGAGCGTCTGCTCGTCGGACCGCCCGGGCAGCACGTCCCGCACGTAGGAGCGCACCGCCTCCGGCGTGCCGACGTCGCCGCCGGCGAGCTCGGACAGGTACCACCGGTGGTCCAGGATCTCGTGGAACGACTCCGCGGGCTCCCGCTTGCCGCGCAGCGCCGCGGGGATCGCCTCCACCGACGGCGTGAACACCTCCGTGATCCACCGGTGCGCCGCCAGGGCCTTCGTGTGCGGCCGCTCCTCGGTGCGCTCCAGGTGGTGCCGGTACCGGTCGATGTCCTGCAGCATCCGGCGCGCCTGGTTCTCGCTCGCGTCAAGGCCCGTGAGGACGCGCAGCTTGCGGCGGTGATGGCCGGCCTCCACCACCCGCGGATCGAGGCGCAGGGTGATGATGCCGCCCTGTCGGCGCAGCTCCACCTCGCGGGCGTCGAAGCCCAGGTCGTTGAGGCGCCGCAGGCGCCGCTCGATGCGGTACCCCTCGTCCGCGCCGAACGACTCCTCCCCGGTGATCTCCCCGTACAGGGACGCGTACCGGGCCCGCAGCCCGTCCGCCAGGTCGGCCGGATCGAGGTCCGGTGCGGTGCCCGGCCGTTCCGCGGCGATGTCGTACAGCTCGCCCAGGGCGTTGCGCGCGGCGCGGTGGACGTCGTCCAGCCGCTGCCCGTCCGACAGCGACGGGTGCACCTCGGCGGTCTCGGCGTCCACGAGGTACGCCTCCAGGGCCCCGGCGTCACGCCGGAACAGCGTGTTCGACAGCGAGCAGTCGCCCCACCAGAACCCCGCGACGTGCAGGCGCACGAGCAGGGTGGCGAGGGCGTCCAGCAGCCGGTCGCGCACCTCCTCCTCCACCCGGGTGCTGAACAGGCTCCGGTACGGCAGGGAGAACTCCAGGTACCGGGTGATGAGCACCGCGTCCAGCGGCTCGGCGCCGTCCCTTCCGGTCACCACCCCCACCGCCTCCACCGCGGGCACCGAGGACTCCGCCAGGTGCCGCAGCAGGCGGTACTCGCGCAGGGCGATGCGCTCCGGGATCTCCTTCAGCGCGTACAGGTCGCCGCCGTACGCCACGAACCGCACCACGTGGCGGCCGATGCCGCGCACGACCCGCACCAGCCGGTCGGACCGCCAGGCCTGAAGCGGCTCGTCCCAGGGCAGGTCGGTGAACGACGGCAGCGCCGGGTCGCCCGCCAGCTGGAAGCGGGTGGGTTCGTCGGGGCGGCCCCGGTCGGGGCCGGCGATGAGGCGCAGGTCGACGCTCACGGCTCGTACCATGCGGCGGCGTCCGGGGGGACGGCCCCGCCGGCGGGCTCCGCGGAGGCCACCAGCACGCGGGCGCCGCGGGGCAGCGGGAACGGGCGGTCCGACAGGTTCACGGCGACGGCCGCGGAGCCGCGGGCGAAGTGCAGCACCTCGCCGGGCGCGTCGATCCAGGCGAAGCCCTCCCCCCGGAAGCCGTCGTGCGCGCGCCGCACGCGCAGGGCCGTCCGGTGCAGGGAGAGGGTGGACCCCGGGTCCGCCAGCTGGCGCTCGGCCGTGACCGCCCGCCAGGACGCCGGCTGCCGGAGCCACGGCGCCGCGGCACCCGGCGGGGAGAACCAGAACGGCGGCTCGTCGCCCGACCACGGCAGCGGCACGCGGCAGCCGTCCCGCCCGGTCACCGCCCCGCCGCTGCGCAGGAAGATGGGGTCCTGCCGTTCCCCAGGCGTGAAGTGCACGACCTCCTCGATGCCCAGCTCGTCGCCCTGGTACACGTACGCGCCGCCGGGCAGGCCGAGCATGAGCAGCGCCGCGGCGCGGGCGCGCCGCAGCCCGCGCGCCGGATCGCCGTCCGCGAACCGCGTCGCCACGCGCGTGAGGTCGTGGTTGCCCAGCACCCAGTTCGGCGGCGCGCCGGCCGCCCCGTACACCCGCACCGTGCGGTCGATCACCTCGCGGAGCGCCGCCGCGTCCCACGGCGACTTCAGGAACGGGAAGTTGAACGTGGAATGCAGCTCCCCGGGCCGCACGTAGTCGGCGTACCGCTCGATGGGGCCCACCTCGGCCTCCGCCACGAACATCGCGTCCCCGTACCGGGCGGCGAGCGCCCGCCAGCTGCGGAACACCTCGTGCAGCTCCGCCCGGTTCCAGTGCGGGTGGTCGTCGGAGTGCCAGGGCAGCGCCACGTCATGCGGCCCCAGCGGCAGGGCGTGGTACCCGATGTCGGGCAGGCCCGGGGCCTTGATGAGCCCGTGCGCGACGTCCACCCGGAAGCCGTCGACGCCGCGGCGCAGCCAGAACTCCAGCACGGACAGGAACTCCTCGCGCACCTCGGGGTTCGACCAGTCCAGGTCCGGTTGCTCGGGGGCGAACAGGTGCAGGTACCACTGCCCGTCCGGCACGCGGGTCCACGCCGGACCGCCGAACACGCTGCGCCAGTCGTTGGGCGGCACGTCGCCGCCCGGCCCGCGGCCGTCCCGGAACAGGTAGCGGGCCCGCTCCGGCGATCCCGGTGCCGCCGCGAGCGCCGCCCGGAACCACGCGTGCTCGGAGGAGGTGTGGTTGGGGACCACGTCGACGATCACCCGCAGGCCCGCGAGGTGCGCGTCGCGGATGAGGCCCTCGGCGCCGGCGAGGGTGCCGAACAGCGGGTCGATGTCGCGGAAGTCCGCCACGTCGTACCCGGCGTCGACCTGGGGGGAGCGGTACCACGGGTTGATCCAGATGGCGTCGACGCCCAGGTCGGCCAGATACGGCAGGCGGGCGCCGATGCCCGCGACGTCGCCCATGCCGTCGCCGTCGGCGTCGGCGAAGCTGCGGATGTAGACCTGGTAGACGACGGCGGTGCGCCACCAGGACGCCGGAGGTGAGGGTGCGCGGGTCATCGCTGAACCGTAGTCCCTCCGCCTTTGTATTGGAAGCGGTTCCAAGAATCGTCGGAGAGTGGTTGACAGCCAGCTTTCCGGATTGTTAGGTTCGCACCATGGAAGCGGTTCCAATCGTCACAAACCCCTCCCGCCCCGTCACGATCGCGACGGTCGCCCGCCGCGCCGGCGTCGGGGTGGGGACCGTCTCCCGCGTCCTCAACGGCGCGCCCGGCGTCGCGGAGAAGACCCGCACGCGCGTGCTGGAAACGATCCGTGAGCTCGACTACGCGCCCAGCCAGCTCGCCCGCGGCCTCTCGACGGGCCGGAGCTCCAGCGTCGCCGCGGTCGTCCCGTTTCTCACCCACCCCTCCGCCGTCGAGCGGCTGCGGGGCTTCGTGCGGGCCCTCACCGCCGCCCGGTACGACGTCACGCTCCACGACGTCGAGCTGCGCGAGCAGCGCGACGACCGGCTGCGGGCCCTCGCCGGCCCCGGCAGCACCTCCGACGCCGCGGTCATCGTGTCCCTGCCGCCCACCGACGACGAGGTCCAGCGCTTCCTCGACGCGGGCAAGCCCGTGATCCTGCTGGACGCCCAGCACCCCCTCCTGCCCAGCGTCGTCATCGACGACGTCGCGGGCGGAGGGCTCGCCGCGCGGCACCTGCTGGCGCTGGGCCACCGCCGCATCGCGTTCATCGGGGACACGCCCGCCAACCCCTACGGCTTCACCTCCAGCGTGAACCGGCGCACGGGGTACCTCGACGCCCTCGCCGAGCACGGCATCACGCCCCCGCCGGCGTACATCAAGGAGGGCGAGCACGACCGGCTGGTGGCCGCGCGGCTCTTCGACGAGCTGTTCCAGGACGGCCTGGAGCGGCCCACCGCCGTGTTCGTCGCCAGCGACACCCAGGCCCTCGGGGTCCTGGGCGCGGCCCGCGCACGCGGGCTGCGGATTCCCGACCAGCTCTCGGTGATCGGCTTCGACGACATCGAGACCGCCGAGCTCGTGGGGCTCACCACGGTCCGGCAGCCGCTGGAGGAGAGCGGCCGGAGAGCCGCGCAGCTCCTGCTCGACGCCCTGTCCGGCCGCCCGCCGGAGGCCGCGCTCGAGACGCTCGACCTGACGGTCTCGGTACGGCAGACCACGGCGCCACCCGCGTGAGCGTTTCCACACTCCGAGATGGAAGCGCTTCCAAACCGATGCTGACGGCCTCCCGGCACACCGCCGCCGGCCACCACACACAAGGGGACTACCACATGCACGTGACCCGACGCCGCATCACGATCGCCGCCATGGCTGGTGCTCTCGCGCTCACGCTCGCGGCCTGCGGCAGCGACGACTCGTCGTCCAGCTCGACCCCCGAGGGCCCCGCCACCGGCGAGATCTCCGTGTGGGTGCACGGCGGTGCGACCGAGGCCGAGAAGAAGGCCGCGCAGGACGCCGTGAAGGCCTTCAACACCTCTCAGGGCGACATCACCGCCAAGCTGCAGTTCATCCCGGACCAGCAGAAGGTCATCGGCGCCACGGACCCCGCCGAGCTCGGCGACGTGGTCGAGGCCGACGGCGAGGCGATGTCCTCCAACGTCTACGCGGGCAAGCTCCAGACCCTCGAGGGCCTGGTCTCGCAGGAGACGCTGGACAACCAGAACACCTCCGTGGCCGCCCAGAACACCTACGGCGGCGACGGCAAGCGGTACATGGTGTCGATGTTCGACTCCGGCCTGGCCCTGTACGGCAACAAGCAGCTGCTGGACGCCGCCGGCGTGAAGTACCCCACCACCTGGGACGAGGCGTGGACCCCCGAGGAGTTCACCGCGGCCCTGGAGGCCCTCGCCGCGAAGGACGCGGACAAGAAGGTCCTGGACGTCAAGGAGAACTACGGCCTGTCCAGCTACAGCACCTACGCCATGCTGCCCATCATCAACTCCGCGGGCCACCTGGTGCTCGAGGACGAGAAGTCCGAGGGCGCCCTGGACGCCCCCGAGTCGGTGGCGGCGCTCACCTCGCTCGCCTCCTGGAAGAAGTTCACCGACGCCAACGCCGACGACAAGGCGTTCGTGACCAAGCGCGTCGCCCTGTCGTGGGTGGGCCACTGGGTCTACAACGACTACAAGAAGGCCCTCGGCGCGAACCTCGTGGTGATCCCGCTGCCGGACTTCGGAGCGGGCGCCAAGACCGGCCAGGGCTCCCTGGCATGGGGCATCAGCAAGGGCTCCGACAACCCGCGGGCCGCCGCCGTGTTCCTGGACTTCCTCATGAAGGACCCGCAGGTGAAGGCCATGACCGACGCCAACGGGGCGCCTCCCGGCACCAAGAGCGTGATGGCCACCAGCAAGCTGTACGCCCCCGGCGGGGCGCTGGAGCTGTACTCCACGGCGCTGCAGAACTCCTGCGGCGACGGCGAGCCCACCGAGGACTGCATCGCGGTGCCGCGGACGATCTCGGCCGGCTGGCCGACGATCAACGCCAAGCTCGGCGAGGCGATCGCCAACGCCTGGAACGGCGCGGACCCGCAGGCCGAGCTCACGAAGGCCGCGAAGGCCATCGACCAGGACTTCGCCGACAACGACGGTTACGCCGTCAAGTAGCCCCATCGTCCCCGGGGCGGGGCCGCCCGCCCCGGGAACCGAGGTTTGGAGAGCCCGCCGTGAGCACGCTGCCCGTGCCTCCGGAGACGACCGACGACACCCGCCCCGTCGCGACCCGACGCGACACCAGGGCGGCACTGATGTTCGTGACCCCCGCGGTCCTCGGCCTGATCGTCTTCGTCCTCATCCCGTTCATCGTGGCGGGATGGCTGTCCCTGCACCGCGTCAACCTGAACTCCCCGCTGCCGGCGAAGTGGTTCGGCTTCGAGCAGTACCAGCGCATCCTGTTCGACGCGGACACCCGCGGCGACTTCTACCGGGCGCTGCTGAACAACTTCACGTTCGCGGTGATCGTCGTGCCCCTGCAGACCGGGCTCGCGCTCGCGCTCGCGCTGCTGCTGAACCGTCCGCTGCGGGGCATGGCCCTGTTCCGCACGTTCTTCTTCATGCCGGTGGTGTTCCCGATGGCCCTGGTGGCCGTCATGTGGCGCCTCATCTACGCGCGTGACGACATCGGCCTGTTCAACTCCGCCCTCAACGCGGTGAGCTTCGGCCAGCTGGGCCCGGTGGACTGGCTCGGCGACCCGAAGTTCGCGCTGGCGTCGATCATCCTCATGTCGATCTGGCAGGGCGTGGGGTTCCAGATGATCATCATCCTCGCCGGCCTGCAGGGCATCCCCGGCACGCTGTACGAGGCCGCCTCGATCGACAAGGCCGGCCGGTGGGCCCAGTTCCGGCACGTCACCGTCCCGGGCCTGCGGAACACGCTGGTGTTCGTGTCGCTGGTCACCACGATCTTCGCGTTCCGGCTCTTCGACCAGGTGTACATCCTCACCAAGGGCGGCCCGGACAACACGACGACGACGGTGATGTACCAGGCGGTGAGCTCCGCCTTCGACACCGGCAACGTCGGGAAGGGCGCGGCGATCACCATGGTGTTCGTCGTGATCGTGGTCGCGATCACCGTGATCCAGCGGATGGTCCTCAAGGAGGAGCGTGAGATCTCATGACCGTCCACGACGCCACGGGCGGGTCCCTGCCCGAGCGCGCCCTCGCGAACGCCGACGCCGACACCCCCGGGTCGCTCCGCCCCAGCCCGTTGCGCAAGGCCGGCAACTACGTCGTCATGACCGTCCTGACGCTGCTGTTCGCGGCGCCGATCCTCTACCTGGTCGTCGGCAGCATGAAGCCGACCGACAAGGTGCTGGACGGCCTCGGGGGCTTCCTGCCCACGAACCTCACGACCGAGAACTACGACAAGGTCCTCGACCGGTTCTCGACGGACGCGTCCGGGCACCTGTTCTCGGACTTCTACCTCACGTCCCTGATCGTCTCGTTCATGATCGTGGCCTGCGGCCTGGTCGTGAACTCCATGGCCGCCTACGCCCTGTCGCGGCTGCGGTGGCGGGGCCGGGAGGTCGTCCTGATGGGCGTGATCCTCCTGGTGATCCTGCCGTTCGAGGCCATCGCGGTGCCGTTGTTCTACATGCTCAACGACTACCGGAACACGTACTGGGTGCAGTACGTCCCGTTCATCGCGAACGCGTTCTCGATCTACCTGTTCTACACGTTCTTCGCAGGGCTCCCGAAGCAGCTGGACGAGGCGGCCCGCATCGACGGCGCCGGCCCGTTCAACCTGTTCTTCCGGATCATCGTGCCCATGTCCAAGCCGGCGTTCGCCTCGGTGACCATCCTGCAGTTCCTGGCCTCGTGGGGCGCGTTCCTGTGGCCGGTGATGATGGTCGACCAGCCCGGCGTGCGGCCGCTGCCCCTGCAGATCTCGGTGTTCCAGAGCCAGCCGCCGTACCCGTGGGGCGAGATCTTCGCCTTCGGGGTCCTGATGGTCCTCCCCGTCCTCATCGTGTTCCTCCTGTTCCAGCGCTGGTTCGTCCAGAGCGTCGCCTCCGCCGGATTGAAAGGCTGACCCATGGCATCCATCACGTACGACCGCATCCGCAAGGTGTACGCCGACGGGACCGAGGCCATCCCCGGCCTCGACCTCGAGGTGGAGGACGGCGAGTTCATGGTGTTCGTGGGTCCCTCCGGCTGCGGGAAGTCCACGGCCCTGCGCATGACCGCCGGGCTGGAGGACATCTCCGGCGGGCGCCTGCTCATCGGTGACGACGTCGTGAACCGCAGGTCGCCGCAGGAGCGGGACATCGCCATGGTCTTCCAGGACTACGCGCTGTACCCGCACATGACGGTGCGCGACAACCTGGGCTTCGCGCTGAAGATGATGAAGCTGCCGAAGGACGAGATCGCCCGCCGCGTCGACACCGCCGCCGAGCGCCTGTCGCTGTCGGCGCTGCTCGACCGGCGGCCGAAGAACCTGTCCGGCGGGCAGCGGCAGCGCGTCGCGATGGGCCGTGCCATCGTCCGCGAGCCGCGGGCGTTCCTCATGGACGAGCCCCTGTCGAACCTCGACGCGAAGTTGCGCGTGCAGATGCGCGGTGAGATCTCGGCGCTGCAGCGGCAGCTGGGGGTCACCACCCTGTACGTCACGCACGACCAGGTCGAGGCGATGACGATGGGGACCCGGGTGGCGGTGATGAAGAACGGGCGGCTGCAGCAGGTCGCGGCGCCCCAGGAGCTGTACGACGAGCCCGCCAACGTGTTCGTGGCGGGGTTCATCGGCAGCCCCAAGATGAACCTCTTCCACTCCGTGCTGCGGCAGGGCGAGGACGGCGGGCTGGCGTTCTCGTTCGGCGACCGGGTCATCGCGATCCCGTCGGAGGTCGTGGCCCGGCGGCCGGGTCTCGCCCAGCACGTGGGGGAGGCCGTGACGGTGGGCATCCGGCCGGAGGGCTTCGTGCGCGCCGAGGAGGCGGGCCCGGAGACCCTGGAGGTCACCGCCGAGGTCGTCGAGATGCTGGGGTCCGAGACCCT
>JADLHW010000107.1 GCA_020848615.1 Thermoleophilia bacterium | reverse complement strand
GCGGTGGAGCGAAAACCAGCAGGACTGGCGGCTGCCCCAAGGTCTCCCCTGAGCAAACCGCGGCCACGCCACAGCCTCTCCGCCCCGAGCAAGGGTGTACCAGGGTGGTCACGCGACCCACGGAGACCACGGGAGATCTGCCGCCGAATCGGCGCCCCAGCGACGGCCTCCCACCACGTCGACGACGTCGTCTGTCGTCCTCAGGGCGAGGCGCCGGCCCTGACCGGATCCCCGCGACACCGGCACGCGGCGCCTCACCGGACCCCGACCGTGGGCGTGTCGCTGAGCGCAGGCCCGAGTCCTGCCAACCTCCACCCAGAGGCGGCACTTGCGACCCGAGATCACGTGCGCCACAATTGTGACCATGACGACCGAGCCGCTTCGCACCGTGCGCGACAAGTTCTCCGAGTACGTCGACCGCGTGGAGCGTGAGCACGAACGGGTCGTGGTCACCCGCAACGGCCGGCCCGCCGCCGTGCTCATCAGCCCCGAGGACCTGCAAAGCCTCGAGGAGACCCTCGCAATCCTCGCCGACCCCGAGACCCTCCGTGGCATCCGCGAAGGCCAGGACGCGATCAGCGGCGGTGATTTCATCGAGGGCACCGACGCGATCGCCGCCCTGCGCCCCACCCGGTGAGCACCCGGTACACGGTCCGCCTCGCCGGACCGGTGGTGCGCGCGATCCAGCAGGACCTGCCCGAGGCCGTCGCCGGCGCCACGATCGAGTTCTTCAACGGCGCCCTGCGCGAGAACCCCCACCGGGTCGGCCCCGCGCTGCGCAACGACCTCGAGGGCCTGTGGAGCGCACGCCGCGGCTCGTTCCGGGTCATCTACGCGATCGACGACTCCGCCGCGATCGTGAGCGTCGTCCGAGTCGACCACCGACGCGACGTCTACCGCTGAGCGAGCGGTCCCGAGTCCCGGTCCGCGCCTCGGCCGGGGTGGTAACAGGGTGGTGACGCGAGTGAGGAGGAGCACTGGTCCCACACCGACCTCTGGGACTTCCAGGCCAACGTCGACGGGGCCAAGGTCGCGTTCGACGGCCTGCGTGACCTGGTGGACACCAAGGACGCCGACCCGGGCACCACCATCCAGACCCGCTTCGAGGAACTCCAGGCGTTGCTGGACGCCCAACGCGTGGGGGACGACGGGTTCACGACCCACGACAAACTCACCCCCGCCCAGGTCAAGGCGCTCTCCGACGCGGTGAACGCACTGCGGGCGCCTCACGCCGGGGTCCGCCTGTGCGGGACGCCGGCGACCGCCCACACGGACGGATCAACCGTCTTGTGCGGCCTCCCCCTCCGGGCCGTCGGCCCGCCGCCGGGTTCGTTCGCGGCCGAGCGGCACCACCTGCGGGGTGCCGGCCACCGGATCGGGCACCACCAGGCAGCGCAGCCCGAACACCTCCTCGACCAGCTCGGCCGTGACGACCTGGCCGGAGGTGCCTTCGGCGACGATCCGGCCATCCTTCATGGCGATCAGGTGGGTGCCGTAGCGGGCGGCGTGGTTCAGGTCGTGCAGCACGGCGACCAGCGTGTGGCCGACGTGGTGCAGGTCGGTGAACAGCTCCATCAGCTCGATCTGATGGGTGATGTCGAGGAAGGTCGTCGGCTCGTCGAGCAACATGATGTCGGTGTGCTGGGCGAGCGCCATCGCCACCCACACCCGCTGCCGCTGACCACCCGACAGCTCGTCCACCAGACGGCCGGACAGGTCGGTGACCGCGGTCTGGTGCATCGCCCTCAGCACGGCCTGCTCGTCGGCTTCGGTCCACTGCCGGATGAACCCCTGATGCGGATACCTTCCGCGGGCCACCAGGTCGGCCACGGTGATCCCGTCGGGCGCGACCGCGGTCTGCGGCAGCAGCCCGACCCGCCGCGCCACCTCCTTGGTCTTGAAGGAGTTGATGTCGGCCCCGTCGAGGACCACCCGCCCGGAGCTCGGCTTGAGCAGCCGCGACAGGCCGCGCAGCAGGGTCGACTTCCCGCATGCGTTCGGACCCACGATGACCGTGAACGACCGGTCCGGGATCGTCACCGACAGGCCCTCCGAGATCACGCGTTTGTCGTAGCCGATCGTCGCCGACTCCACGTGGAGGCGTGAGCCGCCGGCGACGGGAGCGGGCACATGTGCGTCGCTCGCCGCCGCATGACCGGTGATGGCGCCGATGCGCGGGTTCACAGGCGTCTCCTGGCTTCGGTGAACAGCAGCCAGCCGAGGTACCCACCGCCGAGCATGACGGTGATGATCCCGACCGGCAGCGGAGTGGGGGCGATGTGCTGGGCGACGTAGTCCGCCGTCAGGCATAGCAGCGCGCCGACGACGGCGGCCGGTGCGAGGGTGATCCCCGCGGTGCGGGCGAGCCGACGGGCGATCTGCGGTGCGACCAGCGAGATGAACGCGATCGGCCCCGACGCGGCCGTCACGGTCGCGGTCAACGCCACGCCCACCACGACCAGGGCGAGGCGCGCCGCCGAGACCCGCACCCCCTGGGAGGCGGCCGCATCGTCACCCAGCTCCATCTGGCGCATCGGCCGGCTCAACATCCCCGCCAGCACCAGGAGCACGAGAACGCATGCGCCACCGATGACCACCTGATCCCAGGACACCCCGTTGAGCGACCCGGCATTCCACGCGGCGGCGGCAATCGCCTGCTCCAGGTCGGCTTGGAGGATCAGCCACCTGTTCAGCGACATCAGCATCGCCGAGACGCCGATGCCGACGACGATCAGCCGGAACCCCTGCACCCCGCGCCGGTAGGCGAGCACGTACACGGCCACGGCGGTGGCCATCCCGCCCACCAACGCCGCGCCGACCAACTGCATGTAGGTGCCGTTGACGACCAGGACCACGATCAGCGCGCCGGTGAAGGAGCCCTCGGAGAACCCGATGATGCCGGGGTCGGCGAGCGGGTTGCGCAACATGGACTGGAAGACCGCCCCGCTCACCCCCAGCGCGGCGCCGAACACCAGCGCCGCGGTCACCCGGGGCAGCCGCCACTCGACCACGATGTCGTGGACGAGGCCGGTCTCCCCGCCGCTCAGCGCGGAGACCACCTGCCCCGGGCTGAGCTGATACGAGCCGGTCATCAGCGCGAGCACCGCCATGCCCGCGGCCGCCAGCGCGAGCACCGCGCAGACGATGACCGAGCGCCACTCGAGCCGCACCGCGACCCGCCGGCGCCGCACCGTCAGCACACGCCGCCCGAAGTCCACCCGCTCCCGGGGAGACCCGTCCGCCGCGTGAGGGCGAGCCCTCACAACCCGCTCGCCGTCTTCCGCCGCACCAGCGCGATGAGCACGGGAGCGCCGACGAAGGCGGTGACGACACCCACGGGGATCTCCCTGGGTCGCATCACGACCCGGCCGAGGATGTCCGAGGCCAGCAGCAGGCTCGGGGCGAGAAGGATGCTGTGGGCGAAGATCCAGCGCTGGTGCGGGCCGGCGATCCAGCGGGCCACGTGCGGCACCATCAGCCCGACGAACACGATGGGGCCCGCGATGGCCGTCGCCCCTCCGGCGAGCAGGGTGAGCGCGATCACCGACAGCACGCGGGTGGGGACCAACCGGACCCCCTGGGCGACGGCGAGCTCGTCACCCAGCGCGAGCGCGTTGAGGGGGCCCGACACCGCGAAGGCGAGGACGAGCGCCACCGCGAGGAACGGCAGGATCGGCCACACCAGATCGAGCGGGCGACCCACGACCGAACCGGCGTTCCACGATCGCATCGCGTCGAAGGCGTCCGGGTTGGTCAACTGGAGCGCCTCCCTGACGCCCCCGAGCACCGCGCCGATGCAGACCCCCGCGAGCACCATCACCACCGGCGACTGCCCCTGCCGCGTCGACCCGAGCGCGAGCACCATGAGGGTCACGATGAGCGCTCCCGCGAAGGCGAACCACATGTAGCCCCGGATGTCGCTGACGCCGAGCACGCCCACGGCGACCGTCACCGCGAACGACGCACCGGCATGGACGCCGAGGATGCCCGCATCGGCCAGGGGGTTGCGGGTGAGCGCCTGGATCAACGCGCCCGACAGGCCCAGCGCGACGCCGACGACCAGCCCCACGATCGTGCGCGGCACCCGGTAGTCGCGGATCGCGAACTGGTCGATGTCGGGTGATGGATGGAACAGGGCGTCCCACACCACCGACGGTGAGATCGCCGTCGATCCGATCATCACGCTCAGCACCAGCACCACCAGCAGCACCAGCAGCGCTGCCACCAGGCCGACCAGACGACGACGCGGTCCGGGCACCGTCACGGTGCCCGGACCGTCCTGCCGCAGGGCGAGGGAGGTCACCCCTTGGCGGGAAGCGACGCCAATGCGCTATCGAGCGAGTCCAGGTACTTCAGCACGGGCCCGTAGGAGTTGTTGCCGGGGCAGAACACCCCGAGCGCGCGACCGGAGCCCACGGCGGGCAGCGCCTTCCAGGTGTTGGACTCGACCACCGGCGCGAAGGCCTTCTTCGGCTGTCCTTCGGCGTCCACGGGGTACAGGATCGCGTCGTACTTGGACAGCTGAGCGATCTGCTCGAACGGCAGGTCGGTCCAGCCCAGGGGATCGTCGCCCTCGGCCGCCTTCGGGGAGTTCAGGCCGATGTCGTCCGCGGCGATCTCGATGCAGCCGAAGTCCGTGATGACGAACGTTCCGGGGTCGGCGTTGTCCCAGCGGTCGACCGCGACGAACGAGGTGTCGGCGATGACCTCGCGGTGGGTCTCCTTGATCTTCGCGACCTTCTCCTCGAATGCGGTCTTCTGCTCGCTCAACGCATCCGTCAGGTTGCCGGCCTCCGCGAGGGCGTCGGCGAAGGTCTTCCACTCGGTGTCGAGCCCCCAGAAGACCGTCGGGGCGATCGCCTCCAGCTCCTTCTCGATCCCCTCGAACTCACTGTCGGGCACCTGAACCAGAATGAGGTCCGGCTTCATGCCGGCGAGCTTCTCCAGGTCGACCTCGGCCGTGTCGGCCCCGAGGTTCGTGGCCGCCGCGAACGTCGCCTTCTGCTCCGCGGGGATGGGGTCGAGCTCGGAGGCGGAGAGCTCCGTGACGCCGATCGGCTTCCCGCCGATGTCGATGAACGGCTGGCTCGTGTTGCCGAGCGCGACCACTCGCTGCGGGTCGGCGGGAATCTCGATGGTGCCGTTGTCGGCCGTGATGGTGCGCGTCGCCCCGGCCGAGTTGCCGGAGTCCTCGCCGCCGCCACCGCACGCCGAAAGGACGAGCGTCGTGCTCAGCAGGACGGCGACGAGGGCCCCGCCCCGTCGCCGCAGGGGTGTCATGGTCATGGGTGTGCGCTTCTTTCTGTTCATCGCGTTGGGTGAAGGCCGGCGGGCGTCGACGGGTCGACGGTGGTGTCCCGACCGGCGGCGTGCGTCGCATGGCCGGCGAGTCCGGCTCGGGTGATGACCGCGCCCAGCTCGGCGGCGGTGCACGGACCGAAGCCGTGGACGGTCAGGGCGAGCAGGTCGGCTTCACCGTCGTGCCCGTCATGTCGCCGGTGTCGAGGGTCTCCTGGATCAGCAGCACCCGGCCGCCTCATCTGACCCGGGATCCCGGCGGCGCCGCAGCGCCGCCCGCAGGGTCTCGGTGATCCGGCCGGTCCCGCGTTCGACGGCCACCACGTGCACGTGGTCCTGACCGGCGAGGTGCAGCGCGAGGGCGTGCTCATCCGGCCCCGTGATGTCGATCGCGACGGCGCTCTGCCGGTCGGGCCGCCACAGGCGGGTCTCCAGCACGACGCGCCCGTCGTCGTGCAGCACGTCGAAGGAGACCGCGCCGGCCGGGGCCGCGCTGGGACGCAGCCGGTCGGCGGGGATCACCACCAGCACCTCACCGCGGTCGTCGCCCGCCTCGGTGAGGCAGGGCGCGTGCTCGGCGAGGAGCCGCCAGCGGCGCCGGCCGATCCCGAACGGGGGCGGGTCCGACACGAAGTGCTCGGACGCCTTCGCGACGGCCGCCAGGAGGAAGCGCCGGGCCCCCGCCGACAGGACGACCCGTCCGCAGCGGACGGACCCGGTGTCCCCGGGACGCGCCGTCCACACGACCAGGGTGCCGTGCTCGGCGAGCCGGCGCAGCCGCCGCCGTCCCGCGGCGTACGCCATGTCCGTGGTG
The DNA here is from genome assembly GCA_020848615.1 of Thermoleophilia bacterium. Lineage (GTDB taxonomy): Bacteria > Actinomycetota > Thermoleophilia > Miltoncostaeales > Miltoncostaeaceae. The sequence continues at coordinate 6,787 of JADLHW010000107.1, read as the reverse complement.
CACGCCAGCGGCGGATCCGGTCCATCGAGCACGTCGGACAGCCACATCCGCAGGAACCGCGGCGGCCCCGGCCCGCCGGGGCGCACGGCGAACGTGAGCCGGCTGGTGAGGGGATCCGGCGCCGGCCCGACGTGCAGGAGCATCAGGGGCGGGTCACCCGGCGACGGCGGTTCCTCCACGGCCACGAGCCCCTCCCACCCCAGGGCGACCGCCCGCAGGAGCGCCGCGGGCGGCCCGTCCCCCCGGGGGCCGGTCATGCGACGGCCGCCGCGCTCCGCGCGGCGGGGTTGACCGTCACCACGCCGGTCGCCGAGTGCGCGACCGCGATGGGATGCCGGAAGGCGGCCTCCAGGCCGTCCGCGGTGAGCACGCGGTGGGGGTCCCCGAGCGCCTCGATGCGGCCGGCGACCATCAGCGCGATCCGGTCGGCGTACGCGGCGGCGAGGTTGAGGTCGTGCAGCACCACCACCACGAGGCGGCCCGTGGCGGCCTGGGCCCGAGCGACGGCGAGCACGTGATGCTGATGGCGGATGTCCAGGGCGGCCGTCGGCTCGTCGAGCAGGAGGATGCGGGCGTCCTGCGCCAGCACCCGTGCCAGGCCCACGCGGGCCCGCTCACCCACCGACATCGCCGTGACGGGCGCGTCGGCCAGGTGCGCGACGTCGGCGGCGGCGAGCGCGGCGGCCACCGCCTCGCCGACGCCGCCCGCCGGCCGGCGCCCGCTCCAGGCCGTGCACCCCATCTCCACGATCTGCCGGGCGGTGAACGGAAACTCCACCGACCACTGCTGGGTGAGGACGGCGCGGATGCCGGCGAGCCTGCGGGCGCCCCACTCGCCGGCGGTGCGACCGAGAAGCCGCACCTCGCCCGCCGCGGGACGCAGGTCCCCGGCCAGGGCCGCCAGCAGCGTGGACTTGCCCGCCCCGTTGGGGCCGATGATCGCCACGACCTCCCCCGCCGCGCCGTCGAGGGTGACGTCATCCAGGACGGTGCGGTGGCCGAACCCGTGCGTGAGCCCGGTCGCGTGGAGCATGGTCCCGGTCATGCCCACCCTCCCTGTTCGCGGCGGGTGCGGTGCAGCAGCCACAAGAAGAACGGTCCGCCGAGCAGGCCGGTGATCACCCCGAGCGGCAGCTCCACCGGTGCGACCGCCGTGCGCGAGATGAGGTCGGCGAGCAGCAGGAGCACGGCGCCGCCGAGGGCGCTGGCGGGCAGGACGACGCGGTGGTCGGGCCCGGCGGACACGCGGACGAGATGCGGGACGATGAGCCCGACGAAGGCGATGAGGCCCGCCGCGGCCACGGCGGCGCCCACGCCGAGTGCGGCGAGCACCACGACGATCGCCCGGACGCGTTCGGTCGCGATCCCCAGGTGCCCGGCCTCGCGCTCGCCCAGCGCGAGCACGTTGAGCGGCCGTGCCGCGAACGGCAGGGCGGCGACCGCCATGAGCGTGAACGGCGCGGCCATCGCGATGGTGTCCCACGTGGCCCCGCCGAGGCTGCCGAGCCGCCAGAAGGTGAGGTCCCGGAGCTCCTGGTCGGTGGCCGCCGAGGTGAGCAGCCCCACGGCCGCCTCCACGACGGCGGTGATCGCCAGGCCGGTGAGCAGCAGCGTGACCACCTCGGTGCGGCCGCCGCGCCGGGACATGAGGTACACGACCATCGTCGCCGCCAGGGCGCCGAGGAAGGCCGCGACGGGCTGGGTCATCGTGCCGAGCACCGAGACGCCGGCGACGATCGCGATGCTCGCCCCCAGCGAGGCCCCCGCCGAGGCCCCGACGACGCCGGGGTCGGCCAGCGGGTTCCGGAAGATGCCCTGGAGCGCCGCGCCGGCGATCCCCAGGGCGGCGCCCACGAGGATCGCGAGGATCACGCGCGGAAGGCGGATGGCCCACAGCACCTCCGCGTGCTGCGGGTCGACGGCGACGCCGGTGTCGATGCCGAGGAGGCGGTCGGCGAGCACCGTCAGGACGTGCCCCGGCGGGATGTCGATGGCACCGATGCCGAGGCCGAGCACCGCCGAGACGGCGACGGCGACGGACAGGAGGGTGAGGACCCCCGGCGCCCGGAGGCGCCGGAGGGTCCCCGGGCGGCGGGAGACCTCCTCGGCGTGGGGAGCCCCCGCCGCCACCGCCCTGGTCACCGGGCGCTCCGCAGGAGCTCCGGATGCAGGGCGCTGCTGAGATCCCGGATCGCCGCCCCGGTGCGGGGCCCGATGCCCAGCAGGTACTGGTCGTCGAACGCCAGGACCCGCCGGTTCCGGCCGGCCGGGGTCTGCGCCACACCGGGGATGCGCAGCAGGCCGTCGATGCCGCCCACCGAGTCGAGCCCCGCCTGCGGCACCAGCAGCACCTCGGGCGCCGCGGCCACCAGGGACTCGGCGGTGATGGGCTGGAACCCGGTGATGCCGAGCTCCGCCCCGACGTCGCGGCCCCGGGCGGCGGCGATCATCACGTCCCCGCGGGACCCCTTGCCGCCCAGCAGCTGCACGCGGCTGCCCCGGATGTAGAGCATCGCGACCTTCGGCCGGCTGGTGGACCGCGCGGCACGGCGCTGCGCCGCCTGGATCCGGGTCCTGGTGATCGCGGCCAGGCGCGCCGCCCGGTTCGGGACGCCGAGGGCGCGACCGACGTTGCGGATCTTCTGCCAGGCGGAGGCGACGCGGTCGTCGTCGGGAAGGATGACCGTGGTGACCCCGGCGTCGCGGATCTGCTTGATCACGCTCGCCGGGCCGGCAGTCGTGTTCCCGATGACCACCGTGGGCCGCAGCGACAGGATCCCCTCGGCGCTCAGGGTCCGCTGGTACCCGATGCGCTGCAGGCGCGCGGCGGCCGCCGGATAGGTGGCGCTGGTGTCGGTGCCCACCACCCGGCCGCCCAGGCCGAGCGCGAACACGACCTCGGCGACGTCGCCGTTGAGCACGACGATCCGGGAGGCGTTGCGCACCGTGATGCGGTCCCCGGCCGCGTCGGTCACCCGGGAGGGCAGCACCGGTGCCCGCTCCGGACGGGGCGCGGGGGCGGCGCTGCTCGCCATGAGGACGAGCAGCGCGAGGCCGGTGAGGAGCGCGGTACCGAGGCGCCTCATGCGCGATCCGCCAGGACGGCGTGGCCGGTGAGGGTGATGGTGCGGGCGCCGACGCCGACCCGGTCGGTGGTGACCACGTGCCGGCGGGAGGGCAGCATCACGCCGGCGACCGCGCGGTGGTCGGCCTGGTAGGTCTGGACACGGTCGAGCACGCCCCTCGGCTCCCAGAAGGACACCGAGAAGACCGAGGAGAGCCTGCCACCGGTGGGCGCGGTGACCGCCTCGAGGATCCGGATCGAGAACGTCGTGGCGCCCGGGGACCGGGTCACCTCGACGATCCGCCCGTCGTCGTCGACGAGGTAGCTCGACGACAACGGATCGTCGATGTGGATGCGCAGGGCACCGTCCTCGGTGTCGCCGGCACGGTGCGCGTACCGGCCGTCGGCCTCCTCGAAGCCGCGCGGTGCGCGGTGGCCGACCATCATCACCAGCTCGCCGGCCGCCCAGTCGCTCAGCGGGCCGCTCTCACGGAAGGCGACCTCCGGCTCCGCACCGGACCGTGCGGTGAGACGGCCCGGGATCTCCTGCCCGGCCTCGGTGACGAGCAGATCGGCGGTGAAGCCCGGGAACCCGTCGGGCCACCGGTACACCCCCTCGTGGGCCGCACGGAGGCGGCCGGTGACGGGCGACTCGGTCGTCCCCGTCGCGTGGGCTGATGTCACGTTCGACGCTCCTGAAATCTAAAGACAGCGAAGATTGCCGATAGAGGCAGGGCGACCCTACCCGGAGGGTGCGGATGCGGCAAGGTCAGCCGAACAACTGCTGTTCGGCCGGCCGAATGTGGGGGGACGCGGCGATCCGGCACCGCGTGCGCTCAGGCGAGCCGCTGTGCGACGGCCGTGAGGAGCAGGCGGGCGTCCGGGCAGAGCCGGACGCACAGGGTCGTCGACCGGCACCCGTCCGGGCCGGCGCCGATGACCAGCACGGTCTCCTGGTGGGCCAGCGTCTCGACGGTCGGACCGTCCTCGGAGGTGAGCGGGATCCGCACCCACCGCTCGACGGGGTCCGGGCCGGTCCACGACACGCGGAGCGCGATCTCCGGCGTCGCCCGCGGCTCGTGCACGAGACGTGAGCTCAGGGTGACGTGCCCGTTCCGCCCGGTCAGTCCCGACACCGCCTCGGCGGGAACGACGATGGCCACACCGGGCGCGCGGCCCTCGGTGTGCACCAGGCACGGGCAGCGGCCGGCCGCCCGGCGCCAGCGCTCGGATGGGATCCGGGCCGCGGGCGGCGCATCGTCCCGCGTGCCCGAGTCCCATTCGGATGCCGCGGCCCGCGCGTCCCTGAGCAGGGCCAGCTGAGCCGCCTCCAGATCGCGCGACATGACGTGGACCGGGTGCGGTGGCTCGGATGCGACCAGCGCGCAGTCGAGGGACGCATCCCGGATGAGCCGTTCCAGCGTCCGCAGGTCGGAGTGGTCCGACCCCGGCCGCAGCAGCACTCGGTGGCGGACACCGGCATCGCCGCCGGGGACCCCGATGCCGAGGACCAGCTCCGGACGGGCGCGGGGCGCGCCATGATGGCCGACCGCGAGCGAGGCGTCCTGGAGCACGGCGAGCGTGGAGGCCGGTGCGACGCACGCGAGCGTGACGGGCTCGCCGGGCGCCGGCCTCAGCAGCATCGTGCCGTGCCAGCCGGCGCCGACCAGCGCGCGCAGGCCGTCCGGGAACCGGTGGTGCGGATCGCAGGGCATGGCCCTCAGACCCGGGAGGAGAACTCGACGATGAGCTGCTCGGTGACCGGCACCCGGATCTCGTCCCGCTCCGGGGGATGCAGGATGGTCCCCGCCAGGCGGTCCGGGTCGGCCCGGAGCCAGGTGGGCGCCGAGCTGAGGAGCTCACTCGCCTCGCGCGCGAGCTCCGCGACCGGGCTGCCCTCCCGGATCGCGATGGTCTGGCCCGGCCGCACCTGGTACGAGGCGATGTCGACCCGCGCGCCGTCCACCGTCACGTGGCCGTGGCTCACGAACTGGCGGGCCTGCGCGCGCGTCCCGGCCAGCCCCAGGCGCGTGACGACGTTGTCGAGGCGCAGCTCGAGCAGCTGCAGCAGGAGTTCGCCCGTGCGGCCTCGGAAGCGGGTGGCGCGGGCGACGTAGCGGCGGAACTGCCGCTCCCGGACGCCGTAGTACCGCTTGGCCCGCTGCTTCTCGCGCAGCTGGAGCGCGTACACGCTCTCCTGCCGGCGCCGGCCGGCACCGTGCTGTCCCGGCGGGACCGCGCCGCGCCGGGTGAGCGCGGACTTCCCGCGCGCGTGCCGGAGCCCCTTGAGCTCCAGCTCCACGCCCTCCCGCCGCGACAGCCGCTCCACGGGACCGGTGTACCTACCCATCTCGGAGCACCTCCCACGGGGTGCGTCGGGGCGTCGCACCGCCGCTCCGCGCCCCCGGAGGGCGCCGCTGCTGAGCATTGCCGTGCACATGCACCTCCACCGGTGAAGTCCCGGGGCCGGGATGGGCCGGAGGCTAGTCATGGCTCTAAGTCAAATCAAGGTTGTCCTTAGAAGGATTGTTCGGTGACCCGAACTTCCGCGCGATCAGCGCGGCACGCGTTCTCACGTCCCTCTTAGACACGCCTGCTCAACTCCCGCGCGACGCGGCGGCGTGTCCGCCGTCCAGGGCTGGCGACCGGAGGTGGTGCGGATGCGGGGATCCTCGACGACGGGGATCGCGTGGGGTGCGCGGAGGACCGTCGCGGCCGTCTGTGTGGCGTTCGCCGGCCTGGCGCTGGTCGCCGCGGGATGCGGCGGGGACGACGCGCAGGGCGTCGCGCGCGCGGAGGACGCCGCCGCGTCCACCACCGGTACCACGGGGACCTCGACCGTGTCGCAGGCCGACCGTGACGAGGCGCTGCTGAAGTTCGCGAAGTGCATGCGGGAGCAGGGCGTCGACTACCCCGATCCGCAGCCCGACGAGAACGGCAACCTCCGGCCACAGCGTCCGGACGCCACCGGCACCGGCGACCGCGCCGAGTTCCAGACGGCCCAGGAGGCCTGTCGGCAGTACCTGGAGGCGGCCCGCCCGCAGCTCACCGACGAGCAGCGGCAGGAGCGCGAGGATCAGCTGCTGGCGTTCTCCAAGTGCATGCGCGAGGAGGGCGTCGAGGACTTCCCGGACCCCAGCGCCGACACCGGCCCCGGGGCGTTCCGCGACGCCATCGACCCCGATGACCCGGCGACCCAGAAGGCCCTGGAGACCTGCCAGGAGCGCGTCGGGGGGTTCGGCATCCCCGGGGGCGGCGGTGCCCCTCCGGGAGGTGGCGGAACCCCGCCCGGCGGTGCACCGTCCGGTGGGGGCAACTCGTGACCGGCGAGGCGCCGGCGCGTCGGACACGCGGCTGGTGGCTCACGCGCGTGGGTCTGCCGGTCGTCGCGGTCGTCGCCGTCGGCGGGGGGATCGCCGCCTTCGCGGGCGGGGAATCGTCCGCCGCATCCGAGGAACGCGCGACGAGCACGGCCACCGTCGCACGACGTGACCTGGTGGAGAGCGAGAGCTTCTCCGGGACGCTGGGCTTCGGTGACACCCGGGCGGTGGCGTCCTCGGGCCTGTCCGGAACCCTCACGTGGATCGCCGGCGCCGGCAGCGTGCGCACCCGCGACGACATCCTGTTCATGGTCGACGAGTCGCCGGTGCTGCTCATGCGGGGAACGATCCCCGCGTACCGCGACATGACCTCCGGCGACAACGGCCGGGACGTGCTGCAGCT
>JADLHW010000106.1 GCA_020848615.1 Thermoleophilia bacterium | reverse complement strand
GTCGTAGGCCTGTCGCCGCTGGGGGTCGGAGAGCACCTGGTACGCCTCGTTGATCTCCTTGAACCGAACGTCGGCCCCGGGCTCCGTGCTCACGTCAGGGTGCCACTGCTGGGCCAGCTTGCGGAAGGCGCCCTTGATCTGGGCATCGGACGCACCGCGCTCGACGCCGAGCACCTCGTAGAAGTCGCGCTCTGCGGTCATGGGTGGGGACGAGTGTATCGGCTCTGTCGGCGCGGCTCCGCGAGCCGGGTCGCCATGGCGCACCGAGCCGTCCTCAGCGCCCGCGGACCTCCATCGCCCGCTCGAGGACGGCGCGCAGCATCGCCTGGGTCAGCGTGCCGGTGAACGTGTTGCGCTGGCTGGGGTGGTAGGAGCCCACGAGGGTGTAGCGGTCGATCCGCGCCTCGGCCCCGTGGCCGAACCGGGGCCTGGGCACCGGGATGGCGTGGCCCAGCGACGACAGTGCGCGCAGGGTGGCGTCCCAGCCCAGGGCGCCCAGCGGCACGATGACGCGCAGCTCGCGCAGCAGCTCGATCTCGCGGGCGAGGTACGGCAGGCAGCGCGCCTGCTCCTCGGGCGTGGGCTTGTTGGCGGGCGGGGCGCACCGGACAGCCGCCAGGACGCGGGCACCGTCGAGTCGCAGGCCGTCGCCGGCACGTCGCCCAGTGGGCTGGCTGGCGAGGCCGACGGCGTTCATTGCCAGCCCCAGGAAGTCGCCCGAGGCGTCGCCGGTGAACACACGTCCGGTGCGGTTGCCGCCGTGCGCAGCGGGAGCGAGCCCGACCAGCAGGATCCGCGCCGCGGGGTCGCCGAAGCCGGGCACGCCGTGCGCCCAGTACGTCTCGTCGCGAAAGCGGGCCACCTTGACGCGGGCCTGCTCCTCGCGCCAGGCGACCAGGCGCGGGCAGGCGTCGCAGATCGAGATGGCGGCGTCCAGGGCGGGGAGGTCGCGAGCCGCCGCGGCGGCGGCCCGGGGATCGGCGGACACGTCCCGATCCTAGCCGGGCTCGGCGAACCCTGCCGCTGGACGCCCGGCGGGCTCAGCGAACCCTGCCGCTGGACGGCCCTGTCGCACGCGCCGCCGACTCGAGCGAGAGCCGGTCGAGGCGGCGGCGCGCGCCGCCTACTTGCGCAGCAGTCGGTCCAGGCGGCGGCTGACGATTGCGAGGCCGCCCAGCCCCATGGCGAGCAGATAGGCCACGTGCACCAGCGCCCCCGCGTCCGCGACGCCGGTGATCAGGGCACGGATGAGCGCGACGCCCTGGTAGAGCGGCGACCACTCGACCACGACCTGGAGCGCCGGCGGGTAGGCCGAGATCGGGTAGAACGTGCCGCTGAACAGGAACAGCGGCAGCGTGATCAGGAAGATCAGGTCGAAGTCCTGCCAGCCGCGCATCCACGTGGTGAGCGCCAGGGCCACCGCAGAGAACGCCCACGACAGGAGCATCGCGGCCGGGATGGCAAGCACCGCCAGGGGCGAGCGGTAGAGCCCCAGCAGCAGGATCACCGCGAAGAAGCCCACCGAGTAGAGCGTCGACCGGATGATCGCCCAGCCGATCTCGCCCAGCGCCACGTCGGCCGGCGACATGGGGGTGGACAGCACCGCATCGTAGGTCTTCTGGTAGTTGAGCTTGAAGAAGACGTTGAACGTGCACTCCGTGATCGCGCCGTTCATCGAGGAGCTCGCGAGCAGGGCGGGGGCCACGAACAGCGCGTACGGGATCGGCGCCCCGTCGGGGCCGGGCACATCGCCCACCATGCCGCCGATCCCGAAGCCGATGGAGAGCAGGTAGAACAGGGGCTCGAAGAAGCCGGAGACGACCATCAGCCAGTTGCTGCCCAGGGCCAGCGCATTGCGCTCCACGAGGAGCGCGGCGCGACGACCCGACAGGCGGGTCGGCAGCACGCGGCCCATGGCCGGCAGCGCAGTCACGGGCTAGCGCTCCAGCTGTCGGCGGAACATGACGAACATGGCCGCCGAACCGCCCACGGCGAAGGCCGCCAGGATGACGACGTGCGCGATCTGGACCAGCGGGTCCTCGCCCGCCGTGCCGAGGGCGAGGGAGCGGGCGAGGTCCACGCCGTGCCACAGCGGCAGCAGCCAGGCGACGGGCCGGATCAGCTCCGGCAGCCGGTCGATCGGGAAGAAGGTGCCGCTGAACAGGAACAGGGGTGTGATCCCGAAGCGCCAGATGTTGTTCCACGCACCCGTGTCGCGCTGGGTGCTCATGAAGGCCGCGATGGGAGCCGAGAACGCGACACCGGTCAGCAGGCCGATCGGTACGGACCACAGGATGCCCGGCGACGCGGCGGCGCCGAACAGGATGATGACGACGCAGAAGATGCCGCCGACCATGAGGGCATGGGTCGCCGTCCAGGCCAGCTGACCGAAGGCGATGGCGTAGGGGGAGAGCGGGGTCGCGTACATGGCGTGGTAGCGGCGGACCCAGCGGAACCCCGACAGGACCGGGAAGGTGCCCTCGCCGGCCGCCCCCTGCATCACCGACGACACGAGCAGCGCGGGGGCGAGGAACTGGAGGTAGGGCACGCCGCCCGTCGCGCCCGAGCCCCCCTTGTCGACGTACGAGCCGAGGCCGACCCCCATGGCCAGCAGGAACAGGACGGGCTGCGCGAAGTTGCTGAACAGCGACCCCTGCCAGTTGCGCAGGTAGAGCAGGAACTGGTGCTCGTAGGAGACGAGATACCCGTTCACTCGGCGGGCGCCCGGCCGGACCCCGCCGGCCCGGAGCGATCGGACGGCCATCTCCGTCCACCAGGGTGCGACCGGTCAGCCGCAGGAACACGTCCTCGAGCGAGCTCCTGCGGACGAGCACGGTCTCGGGCCGCAGCCCGCGCGCGGTCGCGGCAACCGCTGCCGCCTCGCCGTCGTCACTGTAGACCAGGATCCGGTCGGGAAGGCTCTCGATGCGATCGCCGATGCCGTCCAGCGCGCCGTGGAGCGTCTCCTGGACGCCGACCGGGAAGCGCAGCTCGGTGACCTCGCGGGAGGCGTAGCGCTCGATGAGCTGGCGCGGCGAGCCCTCGGCCACGATCCGCGCCTTGTCCATCACGACCAGCCGGTCGCACAGCTGCTCGGCCTCGTCCATGTAGTGGGTTGTCAGGACGAGCGTCACGCCCCGCTGCTTGAGCCGGTACAGCCGGTCCCACAGCAGGTGGCGCGCCTGTGGGTCGAGCCCCGTGGTCGGCTCGTCGAGGAGCAGGATCGAGGGCTCGTTGATGAGCGCCCGCGCGATCGTGAGGCGCCGCTTCATGCCGCCCGACAGCGGGTCCACCTTGTCGCGCGACCGCTCCGCCAGCTGCGCGAACTCGAGCAGCTCGGCCGCCCGGCGGACGCACTCGGCGCGCGAGAGCCCGAAGTAGCGGCCATAGATGACGAGGTTGTCGAACACCGACAGGTCCGTGTCGAGCGAGTCCTGCTGGGGCACCACGCCGAGGCGGCCGCGGATCTCCGGACCGTCGTGGACCGGGTCGAGGCCCAGGATGCGCAGCTCGCCTGCGGTGATCGGCGACACACAGCCGATCATCCGCATCGTGCTCGTCGTGCCCGCGCCGTTGGGGCCCAGGAAGCCGAAGCTCTCGCCGGGCGCGACGTCGAAGTCGATCGCGTCCACGGCCGTGAAGCTGCCGAACCGCTTGGTCAGGCCGCGGGCATGGATGAGCGGAGCGTCGGGGTCGGGCATGGGCCGGGGCATGGTATCGCAGGAGCCGGGCCGGGGTCGTCGGGCGAGG
>JADLHW010000105.1 GCA_020848615.1 Thermoleophilia bacterium | reverse complement strand
CCCCCGGCCAGCGCTGGTACCTCATCGTCACCCCCGGCGGGCACTTCGCCAACGGCCGGAACCTGGCGATCGGCCGCAGGGTGCAGCACGTCCGGATCGACCTGAGGGCCGCCCACCCGGAGAAGGGGCCCATGAAGCGGCTGAACGACGTGCGCTACATCCGCTTCGGCCTGCAGAGCGCCCTCCCGAAGCCGTGGCGCGGGGGCCACGCGCCGACGGTGACCCTGAGGATCAGGGACCTCCAGCTGATCCGGTAGTTCCGGCGGGGATGCCGGCCCGGGGACGCCCCGGGCCGGCGGTCGGACGCGGCGGGTCGCCCCGGGTCAGCCGCGCAGGCGGAACCGGGCGACGCTGTCCGCGAGGCGCGCGGCGTGGAGGCCCAGCGCCTCGACGGCGCGGTCGATCTCCTCCGAGGACTCCGCGGCGGAGCCCGCGGAGGTGCTCGCACCGGACGAGGCGTCCACCGCGGTCTCGGCGACGTGCGCGACCTGCGCGGAGATGTCCTCCAGGGCGCCCACCTGCCCGGCGACCTCGGCGACCACCTCCCGGATGCGCGAGAAGGCGCCCAGGGAGCCCTCCAGCACCTCCGCACCCGACTCGGAGCTGCGGGCGCCCTCGCCCACGATCTCCACGGCCCGGGCCACCTCGGACCGGGTCCCGGCGACCAGCTCCCCGATGCGCGCCGCGGCGGCCCGCGCCTGACCGGCGAGCTCCCCGACCTCGTCGGCGACGACCGCGAAGCCGCGGCCGGCGTCGCCGGCCCGGGCCGCCTCGATGGCGGCGTTCAGGGCGAGCATCCGCGTCTGCTCGGCGATGGCGTCGACCTCGCCGACGATGCCGGCGATGTCCGCCGAACGGGCCTCCAGCTCCCCGATGGCGGCCGCCGCCTGCGCGGACGCCGCGGCGATGCCCAGCATCACCTCACGGGTGCGTTCGGCGAACACCAGTCCCTCCGACGCGGACGCGTCGGCGTCGGCGGCGGTGGCGCCGGTGCTGCGCACCGCGTCGGTGGTGGCGGCCACCAGCTCCCGCTGGCGTTCCGCGCCGCCCGAGACCTGCTCGACCGCCGCGCCGATCTCCGCGAGGGCCCGGCGCGACTCGCGCACGCCCGCGTCGACGCGGCCGGCGGTGTCGGCCACCGCCTCGGCGCTCTCGGCCAGGTCGCCCACCAGCCCGCGCAGGTCCACGACCATGTCGCGCAGCGACTGGCCGAGCACGTCGCGCTCGGAGCGCACGGCCGGCTCCACCGTCAGGTCGCCGTCGGCGACCCGGCGGGCCACGTCGGCGTGGTCCCGCAGGTAGCCGGCCAGCCGGTCGAACGCCACGACCACCTCCCCCACCTCGTCGCGGCCGGCGGGCGGCAGCGGCGCCTCGGTGTCGCCCGTGGCGATGCGCGAGGCGGCCTCCCGCAGACCCCGCAGGGGCCGCAGCAGCCGGGTGACCAGCAGCAGCACGCCGAGGGCGATCACGACGGCGGCCCCCACGGCCAGCGCCAGCAGCGTGGTGCGCAGGCGCGCGGTGGGCGCCAGGATCTCGTCGCGCGGCGCCACCAGCAGGTACGTCCAGCCGGAGTCCCCGACGGGCGCCGCGAACACCACGGCATCCTCCCCCCGCACGGGGTCGCGGGAGGTGACGTGCCGGGCGGTCCCGTCGCGGCCCACCTCGCGCACCAGCCCCACCAGGCGCGGGTCCACGCCCTTCAGCCCCGCGAGGGTCGCGGTGCCGGGCCTCGTGGCCTTCGGGCCGGCGAGGACCAGGCCGCCGCGGGACACCACCAGGGCGTACCCGGAGTCCAGGACGCGCGCCTTGGCGACCGCCGCCGACAGGTCCGCCAGCGACACGTCGACACCCGCCACGCCCAGCAGCCGGCCGTCGCGGCGCACCGGCGCGGTGAACGAGGTCATCACGATGTCCACCGACTCGTCGAGGTACGGCTCGATCACCTCGGGCCGGCCGGACTCGGCGGAGGCGCGGAAGTAGTCCTCACCCCACTCCGCGGCCACGTCGTCGGTGTCCTCCAGGCCCAGCTTCCCACCGGACCGCGCGAAGTACGGTGAGAACCGCCCCTGAGGGTCGGCCCCCGGCCCGCCGGCGTTCGCCGCGTCCGCGCCCGGGGCGCCCTCCGCCCGGTACACGATCCACACCCCGAACAGCGACGCGTCGGCCTGGGCCGTCGCGCGGAGCCCCGCCAGCACCACGCCCCGGTCGGTGCCCTCGTACGCCCCCGCGAACGACGCGATGCCGGTGGCGGTGGTGAGGCCGCCACGCACGTCCTGCGCGAGCTCCGACGCCTGGGCGCGGGCGAGGTTCGCGGCCTCGCGTTCCACGGCGGCGCGGTTCGTGGAGCCACTGCGGGTGATCGCGGAGACCGTCATCACCGCGAGTGCGGCGATCACCAGGGCGCTCACGGCGCAGATCAGCTTCGCGCGCAGGCTGCGCGGCAGTGGCAGGCGCATCCATGGCCTCCGGGTCGGGATCGGTCCGGTACTGGATCGACCCCGGAGCGGGCGAATTGAGCCCGGGTTACCCGCGCTTCATCGCGCGGGCCACCTCCCGGCGGGACTCCCGCTCGATGATCGTCTGCCGCTTGTCGTGCTTGCTCTTGCCCCGCCCCAGGCCGATCTCGACCTTCGCCCGCCCCTCGTGGAAGTACAGGCGCAGCGGCACCAGGGCCAGCCCGCGCTCGCTGAGCCGGCTTGCCAGGCGGTCGATCTCCCGTCGGTGCAGCAGCAGCTTGCGGGTGCGGTGCGGGTCATGGGTGGTGTGGGAGGCGTTGGCGTACTCCGGGATGCTGGCGTTCACCAGCCACGCCTCGCCGGCGCGCATCACCACGTACGCGTCGCCGATGGTGGCGCCGTGGTCGCGCATGCCCTTCACCTCGGTGCCCTGCAGCACCAGGCCCGCCTCCAGGCGCTCGAGGATCTCGTACTCGAAGAACGCTCGGCGGTTCTGGGCCACGTCGCGGAAGCGCTGGTCCTTCTCGCCCTTCTTGGTCTTCTTGCCCGGAGCCATGGGCCGGACATGTTAGGGCACCGGCGTCACGGGCTCCGGTATCCGCGGGAGAGCTTCCTGCGGGCGCGGGCGCGGTTCATGTACGCGGGCGTGTGGGACTCGGCCCGCACCAGCCGCGTGCGGCCCCGCAGCGGGTCGATGGAGATCACCCGCACCGGCAGCACGTCCCCGATCTTCGCGACGGTCTTGCCGGAGTGCCGTTCCAGGGCCACGCCGGTGGCATCGAGGGTGAGTTCCGCCTCGTCGAGCTCCCGCACCGGCATGAACCCCTCGAAGGCCGTCCCGAACCCGATGAACGCCCCGCCGGGGATCACGCCGGTCACCTGCCCGTCGAAGACCCGGTCGAAGCCGTGCTCCAGCAGCTGCCGCTCCAGGAAGAGCGCGACCATGATGCGGTCGGCGCGGCGCTCGATGTCGGCGGCGCGCCGCTCGGCCTCCGAGCTGTCCACGCCGGCGGCCTCCAGCTCCTCCCGGTCGGGACCCGGGTCGCCGATGCCCAGGGCGTCCAGCAACGTGCGGTGCACCAGCAGGTCCGGGTAGCGGCGGATCGGGGAGGTGAAGTGCAGGTACGCCGCGCTCGCAAGGCCCGAGTGCGTGACCGACGCGGGCGTGTAGTACGCCTGCATGAGGGACCGGAGCACCAGGGCCCACATCGCGTCGCCGCCGGGATGGCCCTTCGCGCGCTCGGCGGCCAGGTGCCGGCCCATCGCCCGCCCCGCCTCCCGGGCCGCCTCGCGCAGCTCCGACGGGCCCATCGCGCGGTCGGGCAGGGGTGGGGTCGCGACGCCCAGCGTCGCCAGCTGCTCGTACATCCGTTTGATGCGCAGCGGGTCGGGATCGGGGTGGTGCCGGAACAGCGTGGGGCGCCCGCGGGCGATGAGGTACCGGGCCACCGCCTCGTTCGCCGCGACCATGCAGTCCTCGACGATCTTGTGCGACTCGGTCTGGTGCTCGCGCTCGACGTCCTGCACGGCCTCCTCGCCCAGCTCGAACACGGCCTCCTCGGCGCCGATCTCCAGCGCCCCGCGCTTCGTGCGCTGGATGCGGATGCGGCGGGCCGCCTCCCGGGCGGCCGCGATCGTGCGCTCCATCCCCGCCTCGCCCAGCGGGGCGCCGGCGAGGTGGGCGTCCACCTCCGGATAGGTGAGGCGCCGTTCCGAGCGGATCACGGAGCGGTAGAAGCGGGTGTCGGTGACCTCCCCGTCGGGCGCCACCAGCATCTCCACCGTCACGGCGCGCCGGTCGGCCCCCGGCCGCAGGCTGCACAGGTCGGTGGACAGGCGCGCGGGCAGCATGGGCTCGACGGTGCCCGGCACGTACACCGAGCAGCCCCGCCGCCACGCCTCACGGTCGATCTCGCCGCCGTCGGCGACGTAGTGGGCGACGTCGGCGATGTGCACCCACAGGCGCACGGCGTCGCCCTCGAGGCTCGCCGCGATCGCGTCGTCGTGGTCCTTGGCACCCAGCGGGTCGATGGTGACCACGTCCTGGCCCGTGAGGTCGTGACGGCCCGGGTCCTGGCGGGGATCACCCTCCTCCAGGGCCGCGACCTCGCGTTCCACGGCGCGCGGGAAGCCGTGGCCCATCCCCTCCGACGCCAGCAGGCCCGCCATCGCCACGGCGGGCGAGCGCGACGGGCCGAACACCTTCACCACCCGCGCGGAGCGCCCGCGGACGCTCACCAGCACCAGGTCCCCCGTGCGCGCCTCGCCGCGGCTCTTGGCGGCCATGGGGATCTCCAGGCCGTGCTCGAACGCGGGGCGGGCGGCGCCGCCCCGGCCGGAGCCCACCATCTCGGCGACCAGCTCGGTGGTGGGGCCTCCGCGGCTCATCCGCGGGCGGCGGCCGCCCGCAGCGCGCGCTGCAGGGCCTCGTCCACCGTGGTGGCCGGATCGTCCTTGACGGCGATGTCCGGCTTGAGGCCGTTCTTGCTCACGTCCACGCCGTCCGGGGTGAGGTACCGGGCGGTGGTGTAGTGCAGGGCGCCGCCGTTGCGCAGCTCCCGCGTGGTCTGCACCAGGGCCTTGCCGAACGTGCGGGTGCCGACCACCACGGCCCGGTCGTTGTCACGCAGCGCCCCCGACACGATCTCGCTGGCGCTGGCGCTGTTGCGGTCCACCAGCACCACGAGCGGCAGCGAGGTCGCCTGGGCGTCGTTGGTGCGCAGCGTCTCCCTGTCGCGGTGCAGGCCCTTGGTGGTGACCACCGGCGACCCCTGACGGGTGAACACGCCCACCACCCCCACGGCCTCGTCCACCAGGCCGCCGGGGTCGCCGCGCAGGTCGAACACCAGGCTCGTGATCTTGCGCGACTGCAGGGACTTCACGGCGTCCCGCAGCTGGGCCGAGGCCCCGCGGTCGAACTCCGCGAGCCGGACGTACCCCACCCGGCGGCCGTCGGCGGCCTCCACCCGGGAGGTGACCAGCCGCACCTTGATGCGGCTGCGGGTGAGGGTCACCACGCGGGCCGGCTCCCCCTTCCGGACCAGGCGGATCCTGACCGTCGTGCCCTCGGGGCCGCGCACGGCGGCGACCACCGTCTCCAGCGGCTTGCCGACCACCGTGGCCCCGTCGACGGCGGCGATGATGTCGCCCGCCTTCACGCCGCCGCGGGCGGCGGGGCTGTCGGGGTAGACGTCGGCCACGACCGTGTACTTCCCGCGGGTGGACACCTGCATCCCCACGCCGAAGAAGATGCCCTCGGTCTGCCGCTGCAGCGCCGCGTACTCCTCGGGATCGAGGTAGTAGGTGTAGCGGTCGCCGAGGGACTTGACCAGGCCGTCCACCGACGCCCGCTCGAGCTTGGCGGCGTCGACCTTCTCGAAGTACCCGTCCTGCAGCAGCCCGAGGACCTCGCCGGCAACCGGGTCGCCGGTGTCGCCCTGCAGGACGCCCCGGACGCCCGAGGGGAGGTCGTTGATGCCCGTGCTGCGGGGGTGGCCGCCCACGACGACGCCGGCACCGAAGAGCACGACGGCGCCGAGGACGCCCAGCAGTGCGGTGCGCGGGCGCGGCCCGCGCCGTGGAGGGGGACTGATCACAGGACCCGAAGGATGACGCACGCCGCGGCCGTTGCGCGGCGTGCCGGTCATGCCGCGATCAGACCTTCAGGAACCGCCGCAGCGTGATGCCGCTGCCCAGCGCCCCCACCAGCCCGCCGGCCACGATGAGGATGAGGCCGAGCCACACGAACCCGATGGTCGTGGCCTCGTCGCGGGTGAGCGAGCCGTCGGTGTTGCTGCGCACGAAGTCGTCCACCACGGCGATCTTCGCGCCCCAGATCAGCAGGATCGCGGCGGCGGCGCCGATCACGCCGCAGATGATCCCCTCGATCACGAACGGCCACCGGATGAACCAGTTGGTGGCCCCCACCAGCCGCATCACCTCCACCTCGCGGCGGCGGGCGAAGATCGACAGGCGGATGGTGTTGCCGATGAGCAGCACCGACGCCACCAGCAGCACGCCGATGAGCACCACGCCGGCGATCTGGATGACCTTCAGGATCTTCAGGAGCCGGTCCGAGGTCTCCTTGGCATAGGAGATGCCGTTCTCGAGGGTCCGGTCGAGCGCCGGGCTGTCCTGCAGCCGCGCGGCGATGTCCGGGTTCCGCTCCGGGTCGGTGGGCAGCACCTTGAAGGAGGCCGGCAGCGGGTTGCTGGGCAGCAGCTCGATGATGTCCGGGTTGTTCAGCCGGCCCTTGAGCTCCTTCAGCGCGTCGTCCTTGGAGACGTACGAGTAGGACTTGACCAGCCCCTCGCCCTTCATCTGCTCCAGGCGGTCCGACAGCCCCTGCACCTGGGCGTTGGTGGCGCTGTCGGAGATGTAGACGCTGATGTCCAGCCGGTCCTTCTGCTTGTCCACGGTGGACTGCACGTAGAGGAACGACGGGATGACGGCGCCGAGGATGAACACGGCGATCATCACGGTCACGGTGGCCGCCACCGAGATGGCCGCGTTCGCGCGGATCGACCGCCACGCCTCGCGCAGGAAGAAACCGGGACGCATGTTCCCACCCATCGGCGTCACGGCTCCACGGTCGCGTAGCGGGCCTGGCGCTCGTCGCGGACGACCTTGCCGCGCTCCAGCGCGATCACGCGCATCTGCATCTTGTCGACCAGATCGCGATCGTGGGTCGCCATGATCACGGTCGTCCCGGTGCGGTTGATGCGGTACAGCAGCTGCATGATGCCGATCGAGGTGTCGGGGTCCAGGTTCCCCGTGGGCTCGTCGGCGATGAGCAGGCGCGGGTGGTTCACGAACGCGCGCGCGATGGACACGCGCTGCTGCTCGCCGCCGGACAGCTCGTTCGGCAGGCGCTCGCCCTTGTCGGACAGGCCCACCAGGCTCAGGATCTCCGGCACCTTGCGGCGGATGGAGCGCGGGTTGTCGCCGGTCACCTCGAGGGCGTAGCCGATGTTGTCGTACACACTCCGGCCGGGCAGCAGCTTGAAGTCCTGGAACACGCACCCGATGCCGCGGCGCAGGTACGGGACCTTGCTGCGGCGCATGCGGCCCAGGTCGCGGCCCCCCACGATCACGCGGCCCTCGGTGGGCTCCATCTCCCGGTTGAGCAGCCGGATGAATGTGGACTTGCCGGACCCCGAGGCCCCCACCAGGAACACGAACTCCCCGGCGTCGATGGACAGCGACACGCCGTCGAGGCCCACCGCGTCCTTGCCGTAGCGCTTCACGACGCCCTCGAACACGATCATCGGGCCGTCGCCCGGGCGCAGCAGGCTGCGACGGTCGATGCGGCGCTCGGCGTCGCGAGACCGCCGGGCGGCTCTCCCGGTGGCGGGGGCCGCCTGCTGGTCGGCGGCGCTGTCGGTGCTCATGGGCTTCGACCTTGGGCCGGGGCGGCACGGGGGGCCGCCGGTTGGGGAACCGATGACGTGGTTCTCGGGGTGCTTCGGCGCGAAGGGGGGCGTCCGTGAAGCGCGGGAAGGCTACTGCGCCTGCGCCCGCGATGTCAACGGAACGAAACCCCTGGAAACGCGCAGAATCGGGTCCGAGTTGACCGAGACATGTTCGCCCATGCGGGGGAAAGTCCTTGCATGGCGGGTCTGTAACTGGTTGTGTGGTTACCATGGATCGGCGAATGATCCCTCCGGCGAGGGACCTTCCGGAGGATCTGGAGGTTCCCCTCCGCACCGGACGGGACTGGTGGTACTGGACGGCGGGGCGGCCCGCCCTGGACCTGGTGAACACCCTGCGGGAGCGGTGGCGCCGGCGCGTCGAGTGCCTGTGCGGCCCCGAGGACCTCGCCGAGTGGCTCCGCCGCGCCGGCCTGGTCACCGGTTGGGTGCCGGTGCCGCCCGGCGCGGTCGAGGAGGCGCGTGAGCTCCGCGAGGCGATCGACACCGCGGCGTCCGCGGTGATCGCGGGCACGCCGGTCCCCGCCGCGAGCGTCGCGGTGATCGGCCGGTGGCTGGACGGGGCGGGCCCTCCCGTCCTGGTGGTCGACGACGGCGTTCCCGTGCTGAGGGAACACCCGGGCGCGGATCCCGTCCACCGGGCGCTGTCGGCGGTCGCGCTCGACGCGGCGCGGATGCTGGGGACGGCGGAGCGCGACCGCATCCGCGTGTGCGCGGCGCCGGACTGCAGCGCGAGGTTCCACGACGGCTCCCCCGCGGGGCGCCGCAGATGGTGCTCCATGGCGGGCTGCGGGAACCGCGCGAAGGTGCGGTCCCACCGGGCCCGGCGAGGCACACGAACGGGAGGGTGAGGATGGCGTACCGCGTCCTTGCAGCCGGCGACCAGCACTGGCGCCGCTCGAACCAGATGGGAGTCCAGAACACCGACCTGGCCCGGCAGCTGGGCGCCACCGCGCTGGGCGCGCGGCTGTGGCGGCTCGAACCCGGCCAGGCGTCCACCAGGCACCGGCACCGCAGCACCCACGAGCTGTACGTGGTGCTGGAGGGCACCGGCCGCATGCGGGTGGGCGACGAGGTGCTCACCCTCGCCCCCATGTCCGCCGTCCTGGTGGAGCCGGACGACGTGCGCCAGCCGTTCAACGACACCGCCGGGGATCAGCTGTGGCTGGTGGTGGGCGCCCCCAACGAGGCGGCCAACACCCTGGAGATGACCGCCGAGCAGCTGGCGTTCCACTACCCCGACGGCCCGAGGGCCCTGCCGCCGGAGCTCACGGGGTGACCTCCCGCCCCGCGTGGGGCCGGGTCGCCACGACGTACGCCCGCTCACGGCCCGGGTACCCGCCGGCGGCCCTCGCCCTGCTGGCCCGGTTGGGCGCGGGCCTGCCCGGGCAGGCCGTCGTGGACGTCGGGTGCGGCACCGGTGCGCTCACGCGGGGCCTGGCGGACGCGGGGGCGACGGTGACGGGCGTCGACCCCGACGACGGCATGCTCGCCGCGGCGATCGCCCTGGGCGGCGGTGCGGCATACCGGCGGGGCTCGGCGGAGGCGACGGGCCTGTCCGCCGGATGCGCTGACGCCGTCACCGCCGCGCAGTGCTGGCACTGGACGGACCGTCCGCGGGCGGCCGCGGAGGCCCTGCGGCTGCTGCGCACCGACGGGGTCCTGGCGATCCTCTCGATGGACTGGGTGGAGGTGCACCCGGTGGTCCGTGCGACCGCGGCGGCGGTGCTGCGGCACCGCCCGGCAGCCGCGTGGTCACCCGCGACCCCGGGGGCGTCCTGGGCCGGCGAGCTGGTCGCCGCGGGGTTCCGGGACGTGAGCCGCGACGGCGCGGAGGTCGTCATCGAGCACCCGGTGCGGGCGTGGGTGGACCGCATCCTGGTGAGCGCCCCCGTGGGCCCGTCGGTGGACCGGGCGACATCGGAGGCGGTGTGCGCGTCGGTGCTGCGCGCGGTCACGCCGCTCGCGCGCGAGGGGCTGCTGCGCGTCCCCCATCGCGTGGAGGTCCTCGCGGCCCGGGCCTGACGGCCCGCGCGTCGGGCTACCCGGAGGTGGCCGCGGCCTTCGCCCGGCGCTCGAGCTCGGCGCGGATGAAGCCGTCCAGGTCCCCGTCCAGCACGCCCTGGGCGTTGCCGACCTCGTGGCCGGTGCGCAGGTCCTTCACCATCGTGTACGGGTGGATGACGTAGCTGCGGATCTGGCTGCCGAAGCCGATCGTCATGCTCTCCCCGCGGGCGCGGGCCGCCTCCTCCTCGCGCTTCTCGATCTCGCGCTGCACCAGCCGGGACCGCAGCATCGACATCGCCGTCGCGCGGTTCTGCATCTGGGAGCGCTCGTTCTGGCACTGCACCACGATCCCCGACGGCAGGTGCGTGATGCGGATCGCCGACTCGGTCTTGTTCACGTGCTGGCCGCCCGCCCCCGAGGACCGGTACGTGTCGACGCGCAGGTCCTTGTCGTCGATCTCGATCTCGACGTCGTCGCTCACCAGGGGCGCCACCTCGACCGCCGCGAACGAGGTCTGGCGGCGGTGCGCGGAGTCGAACGGGGACAGGCGCACCAGGCGGTGCACGCCGCGCTCCGCGGACAGCAGGCCGTACGCCGAGGGCCCGGCCACCGTGAACGTCACGCTCTTCAGGCCCGCCTCGGTGCCCTCCTGGGCCTCCTTGACGTCGGCCTTCAAGCCGCGCGCCTCCGCCCAGCGCACGTACATGCGCAGCAGCATCTCCGCCCAGTCCTGGGCGTCGGTGCCGCCCTCCCCCGCGTTGATGGAGACGATCGCGTCGCCGGCGTCGTGCTCGCCCGAGAACAGGCGGGCCTCCTCCAGGCGCTCCAGCTGCGCCTCCACGCGGCCCAGGCCGTCGGCGATCTCCTGCGCGAAGGCCGGGTCGTCGCCCCCCTCGCCGTCCTTCGCCATCACCACCAGGTCCGCGAGATCCGCGACCTCCTGGTCCAGCGACTCGTACGTGGCGAGGCGGTCCCGCACCGACGCGTGGTCCGCGCTGACCCTCGAGGCGTTCGCCGGATCGTCCCAGAACCCGGGGGCCTGCATCGCCTGCTCCAGCTCCTGCTGGCGCACCCGGAGGGTGTCGGGATCCACGTACGCGTGGAGCGCGTCCACGCGCTCCCGCATGCGGGTGGCCTGCTGGGCGAGTGCGTCGAGATCCGGCGGCGTCATCCCGTTCAGACTACGCGTTCGCGCCGTGGCACTTCTTGTACTTCAGGCCCGACCCGCACCAGCACGGGTCGTTGCGGCCGATGCGTTCCTCCTCGGAGACCACACGCTGCTCCACGGCCACCGGAGAGCCGCCGTCCGCGTCGTCGTCGGCGTACTCCAGGCCGTCGTCCGGGGCGGCCGGCTGCTCGATCGCCCGGAAGCCCTGCACCGGCTCGTCCTGGTAGGTGTAGTCCACCTCGGCGGGGCCGGTCTGCTCCAGCTCCGGGGTGGGCGCCGCCTGGACGTGGAACATGTACCGCACGAAGTCGTTGCGGATGAGCGACATCGTCTCGTCGAACATCTCGTGGCCCTCGAGCCGGTACTCCGACAGCGGGTCCTTCTGGCCCAGCGCGCGGAGGTGGATGCCCTCCCGCAGGTAGTCCATCGAGTACAGGTGCTCGCGCCAGTGGACGTCCACGAGCTGGAGCAGCACGTACCGCTCCCACTCCCGCATGTTCTCGGCGCCCAGTTCCCCCTCCTGACGCTCGTACGCCGCGATCGCGTCGTCCTCGAGCTTGTTCAGGAACTCCTCCCGGGTGAACGGGTCGGAGGCGTCGTCCAGCGGGAGGTCCTTCGGGCCGAACGAGATGGGGTAGTACGAGCGCAGGGCCGGGAACAGGCTCTCGAGGTCCCAGTCGGCCGGCAGCGAGCTGTCGTCGTCGCCGGAGTACTCGTCGACCGTGTCGACCAGCACCTCGGCGATCCAGTCCTTCGCCTGCTCGGCGAGGTCCTCGCCCTCCAGCACGCGCCGGCGCTCCCGGTAGATGACCTCGCGCTGCTTGTTGAGGACGTCGTCGTACTCCAGCACCCGCTTGCGGATGTTGAAGTTCATCTCCTCGACCTTCTTCTGGGCGCCCTCGATCGTCTTGGTGAGCATCTTGCTCTCGATCGGGAGGTCGTCACCGGGGCCCAGCCTGTCGAGGATCCGGTAGATGCGGTCCCCGGCGAACACCCGGATGAGGTCGTCCTCGGCGGACAGGTAGAAGCGCGACGCGCCGGGGTCGCCCTGACGGCCGGAACGGCCGCGCAGCTGGTTGTCGATGCGGCGGCTCTCGTGCCGCTCGGTGCCCACCACGTACAGGCCGCCGAGCTCCGGCACGCCCTCGGCGAGCTTGATGTCGACGCCTCGTCCCGCCATGTTCGTGGCGATGGTGACGGCCTTCTTCTGGCCGGCGTCCTTGATGATCTCCGCCTCGCGCTCGTGGTGCTTGGCGTTCAGCACGTTGTGGGGGACGCCCTTGCGGGTGAGGTACCCGGACAGCTGCTCGGAGATCTCCACGGAGATCGTGCCCACCAGGACCGGCTGGCCGCGCTCGTGGGCGGCGGCGATGTCGTCGACCACGGCGCGGAACTTCGCGTCCTTGGTCTTGAAGATGTAGTCCTGCTCGTCCCTGCGGGCGGTGGGGCGGTGCGTCGGGACGCTCACGACGTCCGCCTCGTAGATCTTCGCGAACTCGTTCGCCTCGGTGGAGGCGGTGCCCGTCATGCCCGAGAGCTTCTCGTACATGCGGAAGTAGTTCTGGAGGGTGATCGTGGCGAGGGTCTGGTTCTCCTCGCGGATCTTCTGCCCCTCCTTCGCCTCGATGGCCTGGTGCAGGCCCTCCGAGTACCGGCGGCCCTCGAGCACGCGCCCGGTAAACTCGTCGACGATCAGCACCTCGCCGTCGCGGACGATGTACTCCTTGTCGTTGTGGTACAGCGAGTGGGCCTTCAGCGCCTGGATGAGGTGGTTCACCAGCTGGCCGTTGACGTCGAGGTACAGGTTGTCGATGCCCAGGGCCTTCTCGACCTTGTCGACGCCGCTCTCGGTGGGCGACGCGGTGCGGTGCTTCTCGTCGACCTCGTAGTCCTCGCCCTTGCGCAGGGTCGGGATGACGCGCGCGAAGCGGTAGTACGTGTCGGCCGCGGCCTCCGGGATGCCGGAGATGATGAGCGGGGTGCGCGCCTCGTCGATGAGGATGGAGTCGACCTCGTCCACGATGCAGAAGGAGTGGCCGCGCTGGACCGTGTCCTCGAGGCGCACGGCCATGTTGTCGCGCAGGTAGTCGAAGCCGAACTCGCTGTTGGTCCCGTAGGTGACGTCGCACGCGTACGCCTCGCGCCGCGTGGCGGGTTCCATCTGCGCCTCGATCACGCCGACGCTCACGCCGAGGGCGTTGTACAGCTCGCGCATCCACTCGGCGTCGCGGCGCGCCAGGTAGTCGTTCACGGTGACCACGTGGACGCCCTTGCCGGCGAGCGCGTTGAGGTACACGGCCGGGACGGCGGCGAAGGTCTTGCCCTCACCGGTCTTCATCTCGGCGATCTTCCCGCTGTGCAGCACCTGCGCGCCGACGAGCTGCACGTCGTACAGCCGCATCCCCATGATGCGGTTGCCGAGCTCGCGGGACAGGGCGAAGGCCTCCTCCAGGAGGTCGTCCAGCGGCTCCCCGTTCGCGCCCCGCTCCCTCAGCGCGGCGCCCACCGCGCGGAGCTCCTCGTCGGAGAGCTTCTGCAGCCCGGCCTCGCGCTCGCCGATCCGGGCGACGCGGGCCTGCGACTGCTTCATCGCACGGCCTTCGCCGATGCGCAGGACCCTGTTGATCAGGTCGGTGGACATGGGGCCTCAGCTGGTTGGGCGGAATACGGGCACGCTGCTCAGGATCGTAGCAACGGCCTGTCCATCGGCTCCCGGTCGCCAGGTCTGAGGT
>JADLHW010000104.1 GCA_020848615.1 Thermoleophilia bacterium | reverse complement strand
GCGGCTCGAGCACTGCCCGTTCCGCGAGGCGGTGCTGGCGCCCGGTGGCGAGGTGATCTGCGCGCTGCACTCGGGCCTGGTGACGGGGATGGCGGCCGCATCGGGCCCGGACGCCCGCCTGGCGGAGTTCGTGGCGAAGGACCCGCGCATGGCCGGCTGCGTCGTCCGGCTCGAGGGGGTGCCCGACCCGGCCCCGCCGGACCCCGCATGACGCCGGGCGGCCCACCGCCCATCCTGTTCGACGTCTACGGCACCCTGCTGGACACCGCCTCGGTGGCGCGGGCGTGCGAGACGGTGGCCCCCGGGCGCGGCGCCGAGCTCGGCGCGCTGTGGCGCGCCCGTCAGCTCGAGTACACGTGGCTGCGTTCCGGGGCCGGCCGCTACGTCAACTTCCAGGCGGTCACCGAGGCGGCCCTGCGATACGCCGTGCGGGCATCCGGCGCCCGGGTGGCGGAGGACCGGGTGTCGGCGCTGGCCGGCGCGTACCTGTCGCTGGATCCGTTCCCCGAGGCCGCCGGGGCGCTCACACGGCTGCGCGGGGCGGGGCACCGGTGCGGCGTGCTCTCCAACGGCCTGCCGGAGATGCTGCTGCCCGCGCTCCGGCGGGCCGGGCTCGCGGATCTGCTCGACCCCGTGCTCTCGGCCGATGCCGTGCACCGCTACAAGCCGCACCCCCGCGTGTACGGGCTCGGGCCCCGGGCACTCGGGTGCCCGGCCGGGGAGATCCTGTTCGTGTCGGCCAACGGCTGGGACATCGCCGGCGCCGGTTGGAGCGGGTACCGCACGTTCTGGGTGAACCGCGCCGGGGCGCCGGACGAGGAGCTCGATGCGCCGCCGTGGGCCTCGGGGCCCACGCTCGACGCCCTCGCCGAGCTGCTCGGGGCGGGCGACCCCGACGGGATCCGATGAGCATGCGCCTCGCCGTCTCGCTGGAGTACGCCCGCGACCCGCTGCCCCAGATCGCGCGCGTGCCCGATCTGGAGGCCGCCGGCGCGGACCTGGTGCTCGTGCCCGAGGTGTACGGGTTCGACGCCGCGACCACCGCCGGGTTCCTGGCCGCCCGCACCACCACCGCGCGCATCGGCTTCGGGGTCCTGCCGGTCCACACCCGCTCGCCGGCGCTCATCGCCCAGACCGCCGCGGGCCTGGACGCCCTCTCCGGGGGCCGCGCCGTGCTGGGCCTCGGGACCTCGGGACCCGGCGTGGTGACGGGCTTCCACGGCGTGCCGTTCAAATCGCCCCTCGCGCGCATCCGGGAGGTCGTGGCCGCCTGCCGTGCCGTGTGGCGACGCGATCCGCCGCCGGGCTCCGCGCTGCGGCCCATCCTCGCCCCGCCGCGTGAGCGGATCCCCATCCACCTGGCGACGCTGCGTCCCGGCGGCGTCGCCCTGGCGGCGGAGCTCGCCGAGGGCTGGTACCCGCTGTTCTGCGTCCCCGAGCGGCTGGACGCGGTGTGGGGCGGCGCCCTGCGCGACGGCGGCGCGCGGCGCGACGGGTCGCTCGGGACGCTCGAGATCGTCGTGTCGATGCACGTGGCGGTGGGGGACCGCGACGCCCGGGACGCCGCGCGGGCCGCGGCGCGGCGCGACATCGCGCTGTACGTGGGCGGCATGGGCCCGCGCGACGGGAACTTCTACAACGAGCTGGCCGGCCGCTTCGGATGGCCCGAGGCCGCCGCCCGCATCCAGGACCGGTTCCTCGCCGGCAGACGCGACGCGGCCGCCGCCGCGATCCCCGCCGGCATGCTCGATGCGCTCACGCTCACGGGGCCCGAGGCCGCGGTGCGGGAGCGGGCCGCCCTGCTGCGCGACATGGGGGTGACGACCCTGGTGGTGCGCGGACCGGCGGCCACCGACCCGGCCGCGCTCGCAAAAGTCCGCAATTTGCTCGAAACCCTCTGATACGGGAGTTCCCGGATGCGTTGACGGAAAAGCCGCAATCCTGCGACGGTCTTCCCACGACCACGGGACAGGGGAGAGGCCATGGTCAGCGAGGGGACGAGGCGTGCACGGGCACGCCGCAGGCTCGGGGCCGTCCTGGCCCTGAGCCTGGGGGCGGCGGTCGCGGCCGCGCCCGCCGGCTCCGCGGCGCCCAAGCGGGTGCCGCCGCTGCCGAAGGTGGCGACCACCTCGAGCCCCATCACGCTCGCACCGGACGGACGCACCGTGTGGGTGGTGAACCCCGGCGCCGGGAACGTCGCGGTCATCCGCACCGACACCAACCGCGTGATCCGCCGGATCGGCACCGACCGGCAGCCGCGCGCGGTGGCCATCGACCCGCGCGGCAGGTACGCGTACGTCGCGAACGCCGAGGACAACTCGGTCACGGTCATCCAGATCCAGAACCCCGACCCCAGGCGGTTCCGCGCCCGGCGGGTGAAGGACCTGGTCACCGGGGCCGAACCGTGGAACGTCGTCGCATCCCCCGACGGTAAACGGGTCTTCGTGAGCAACAGCGGCCAGGACACGGTCACCGTCATCAACACGGCGACCAACCGCATCATCGGCAGCGTCGATGTCGGCAACTCGCTGTGCAACGACCCCGACCGCACCCGGCACTTCCAGCCGCGGGGCCTCGCCGTGAACGGCGCCAGCCGGTTCCTGTACGTCACGAGCTTCTTCGCGTTCACCGTCCCCGGCGGCCGCCAGGGGTCCGACACGGGCCGTGCCGGCGCCGTGTGCCAGGTCCGCATCAACACGAGCGCGACGCGCATCGGCGGCTACCGGGCGGCGCGGCTGGTGCAGCTGGCGCCGCAGGTGACGGGCTTCACGGTGGACAGCACCGGGGACGGCGTGGCCGACCCGACCTCGGCGTTCCCGAACCAGCTGCAGAGCATCGTGATCCGCGGGAACCAGGCGTACCTGCCGAACATCGCGGCGTCGCCCACCGGGCCCCTGCGGTTCAACGTCGACACCGAGGCGTTCGTGAACGTCATCGACGGCGTGAACGGCGGCAGCCCGGCGGATGGCAGCGCCGCCAAGTTCCTGAACCTCCACCTGGGGGCGCGGAACCCCGAGGCCGGCAGGACCAGGCTGTTCTTCGCCAACGTGTGGGCGATCGCGTTCGCCCGCCGCGGCGCCGCGCAGCGGGCCTACGTGGTGTCCGCCGGCTCGGACCTGCTGGTGAAGCTCAACGTCGACCGGTCGAGCGGCAAGCTGGACTTCACCGTCGACCAGGACACCACCCGGTACATCGACCTCAACGACCCGGCCCTGGCCACCGGCGGGGCGGCCTGCCGCGCCAACGACGGCCGGTTCGTGCCCGCGGCACAGGGCTGCGGCGGTAAGAACCCGCAGGGCATCGCGATCAACGCGGCGGGCACCCGCGCGT
>JADLHW010000103.1 GCA_020848615.1 Thermoleophilia bacterium | reverse complement strand
GCTGCGGCACGTCGCGGCGGCGGGCGGTCGCGAGCCGCGGCTGCTGTGCACCCGGTCGGACGGCCGCCTGCAGCTGGCCGTGGCCTTCCGCGGCCCGGCGCCCGGAGACGACGTCGAGGCGCTGCTGGCCCAGGGCGCGTGGGCGGACGACGCGCCGCCGCCGCCGCGCCTGCTGAGCGCCGCCGCGCTCGCCGAGGGCCTGGGGGCGCGCCTCGGGGTGCTGCGCGGGCCGGTGCCGGCCTTCGCCGTGCAGCTCGACGAGGCGGCGCCCGGGCGGCCCGTGCCGGCTCCCGCGCCCGTCTCGTCGCCGGTGCCGCCGGTGGCCGCGTGAGCCGGCTCGCCGCCGTCCTGGCCGCGGGGGCCCTGGCGGTGGCCGCGTTGCCGGCCGCCGCGGCCGGGGCGACGATCGTGGTGAACAGCACCGGGGACGCCGCCGACACCGACCCCGCCGACGGGCGCTGCGACACCGGCGCCCTCACCGCGGAGGGCGTCCCCGAGTGCACCCTGCGGGCCGCCATCGCGCACGCCAACGCCACCCCGGGCGAGGACACCGCGGTGGTCGCCGTCCCGGCCTGGGTGCCCGGCGGCACCGGCCCGGCCGGGGAGACGCGCGTCACCCCCGCCACGCCGTACCCGCCCATCGCCGAGGCGCTGGTGGTGGACGGGTCGGGTGACCCGGCCACGCCGTCGCTGGTCCCGCACCGGCTGGTCCTGGACGGCGGCCTGCTGGGCGGCGCGACCGGGCTCATCGCCACCGCGCCCTCGCGGCTGCGCTCCGTCACCGTCCGGGGCATGCTGCTGGGCGGCGACATCCTCGTGGAGACCCCGCCCACCGCGCCGGACCCGCCCGACACCGAGCCCGCCCCCGACCCGGCGCCGGCGCCGGACCCCGTGACCACGCCGGTGCCGCCCACCGCGCCGGACCCCGTCACCCCGGACCCCGGGGCACCCGCACAGCCCGACCCGGTCACCGTGCCGCCCACCGCGCCCGAGCCGGCGGCGACGCCCTCCCCGCTGGTGGAGCTGGGGCCGCTCGGCATCGCGGTCGTCGTGAACAGCACCCGTGACCTGCCGGACGCCCAGCCGGGCGACGGGGTGTGCAGCACCGGCGAGGCCGTCACCGTCGCCGAGGCCGAGTGCACGCTGCGGGCGGCCCTCATGGAGGCCGAGGCCAGCCCGCTGGTCGACACGGTGGGCTTCGGGATCCCGGACTCCGACACCGGCCGCGACGACGACCCCTCCCGCCACTGGGTCATCCGCCCGGGCGGCGCGCTGCCGGTGATCTCGCGGACCGTGACCATCGACGGCACCACCCAGGCGGGCGGCTCCTGCGCCACCGCCACGCGCGCGCCGGTGCCGTCGGTCCGGATCGACGCGTCCCGGGCCGGCGGGACGGCCCTGCGCGTGACCGGCGGCAGCCTCACGCTCCGCGGCGTCGCGATCGACGGGGCGCCCGTGGCGGTGGCCCTCGGCGCGCCCGCCCGCGGGGCGGTGCTCACCTGCGACGTGCTGGGAGCGGACCCGGCGGGCACCGCGCCGTCCCGTGGCCTGGAGGCCGCCGTGCGGATCGCCGGCGCGGAGGACGTCACCATCGGCGGCACCGCCCCGGAGGACGGCAACCTGCTGGGCATCGGCTCGGCCGCCGCCGTCCGCGTGACGGGCCCCGCGGCCCGGGACGACACCGTCCTCGGGAACCGGTTCGCGGGCACGGGCCGTCCGGTCGACCTGGGGCGGTCGGGGGACCAGCCCAACGACCGCGGCGACGGCGACGACGGCCCCAACGGCCTGCTCAACCACCCCGAGCTCACCGCCGCGACGGTGCACGGCGACACGGTCACCGTGACCGCACGCGTGGATGCTGCCGCCGGGCAGTACCGGCTGGAGTTCCTGGGCGTGTCGGACCCCGGCACCGCCGGCGCGGCGATCGTCCCGCTCGCCACCGAGCGCCTCCTCACCACCGGCGGCGTCGCCACCCTCACCGTCACCTTCGACGGTCCCGCCCCGGACGGCGTGGTCGCCGCGCTCACGGCGGAGGAGGGCGGCGCCCCGGGGCCGGGCTCCACGAGCGAGGCGAGCCCGATGGTGACCCCGCTGGCCACCCAGGTGGTCTCCGGATCGGTGATGGAGGACGTGGACGGCGACGGCCAGGTGGGCGACGACGGCAGCGGCGTCGCCGGCGTGGACGTCTGGGTGTTCGCCGACCAGGGCAACGGCGTGCCGGACGCCGGCGACGCGGTGAGCCGCACCACCCGCACCGACGGCGTCGGCAACTGGTCGGTCACCGTCCCCGGCGACGGCACCTACTGGGCGGCCGTCGACTCCCGGGACGTCACGCCCGCCGTCGGGCTGCGGGGCGGGTACACCTGGGAGGACGTCTGGGCCGAGCAGACCTACGCATCGCCGGGGGCGGTGCGCGACGCCGGCGGCGGGTCGTTCACGTTCACGGGGTCCCCCGGGGCCCTCTACGGCGGGGCCCGGCCCGGCCGCGGCGACGGCTTCCCGGTGCTCTCGTCCGCCGAGCACGTCCAGCGGGCCGTCGTGTCGGGCGCCGACGTGTCCGGGCTGGTCACCGGGTTCAGCTTCGCCGCGGTCACCAACACCGGTGACGACCCCGCCGCAGGCGGGTTCGCGACGGCGGCCTCGTGGGAGGACTTCGACGCCGACGGCGCCGGGATCGGCACGAACCCCGAGGGCTACGAGCACCAGGTGTTCGACGGCCGCTACGTGTACTTCGTG
This sequence comes from Thermoleophilia bacterium, assembly GCA_020848615.1. Lineage (GTDB taxonomy): Bacteria > Actinomycetota > Thermoleophilia > Miltoncostaeales > Miltoncostaeaceae. The sequence goes on along the minus strand of JADLHW010000103.1, from coordinate 40,398 downwards.
CCGTCCATGCGGTCCGGCGGGCGGCACGGCGAGGTGCTGCGGTACGACACCGCGGGGGCGTTCACCGACGTGGGGTCGTGGACGAGCTTCGATGCGGGCGACAACGGCGTCGGCAGCGACCCCGACGGCTACGTCGGCGCGGTGTTCGACGGCCGGTACGTGTACTTCGCCCCCGACGACAACGGGTCCGGCCCGCACGGCGAGGTCCTGCGCCTCGACACGCGGGGGGACTTCCAGGACACCGGCAGCTGGGACGCCTACGACCCGGGCGACGACGGGGTGGGTGCCGACCCGGACGGCTACCGCGGGATGGCCTGGGACGGCCGGTACGTCTACCTGGCGCCGTTCGACAACGGCACCGCGATCTCCGGCGAGGTCCTGCGCTACGACACCCACGCGGCCTTCGGCTCCTCGGCCGGCTGGACCACCTTCGATCCCGGCGCGAACGGCGTGGGGACCGCCCCGGAGGGGTTCTTCGACGTTCGCTTCGACGGCCGGTACCTGTACTTCGCGCCCATCGGCAACCGCGGCGAGATCCTTCGCTACGACACCACGGGGTCGTTCACCGCGGCGGGCAGCTGGGCCGGCTTCGACCCCGGCGCGAACGGCGTGGGGACCGATGCCGACGGGTACGCGGCGATCACCGGCGACGGCCGGTACCTCTACTTCGCCCCGTACTTCAACGGATCGGCGTACGGCGGCGAGGTGCTGCGCTACGACACCCAGGCGGCGTTCGGGGTTGCCGCCGGCTGGTCGGTGTTCGACCCGTCCACCGCGGGCCTGGGCGCGAACGCCGTGGGCTTCCGGACCGCGACCTTCGACGGGCGCTTCGCCTACTTCGCCCAGTACGCGGACGCCTCGGGCGCCCCCGCCGGCGACGTCCTGCGCTACGACACCCGCGCGGCGTTCGGCGCCGCCGGGTCCTGGGACCTGTACGACCCGGGCGCGGCCGGCGTGGGCACCGATCCGGACGGCGCGCTGGGCGCGTCGTTCGACGGCCGCTACCTCTACGCCTCGCACTGGCACAACGGCACGGACTTCTCCTCCGAGATCCTGCGGTACGACACGGCCCGCACCGGCCAGGGATCCCTGCGCCGGTTCATGCGCAACGCCAACGCCATCGTCGGGGCGCAGTCGTCGGTGTTCGCGATCCCCACCACCGACGGCGGGTACACGGCCTCGCCGGTGGGCTTCACGGTCACCCCGGCCGCCGCCCTGCCGACGCTGGTCGACCCCGTCACCCTCGACGCGTCCACGCAGGCCCAGGCCGGCGCGCAGGGCCGGCCGGTGGTGGCGGTGGACGGCACGTCGGCGGGGACCGCGAACGGCATCACCCTGGGGGCGGGCACCGGCGGCAGCACCCTGCGCGGCCTGGCGGTCCACTCCTTCGCGGGCGACGGCGTGCGGGTGCTCACCGACGGCGACACCGTCGCCGGGAACCGCGTCGGCATCGGCCTGGACGGCGCCACGGCCCGCCCCAACGCGGGTGACGGCGTCCGCGTGACCGGCGGCGCCGCCGCGGTCGGCGGGAGCGGGACCGCCGACGGCAACGTGGTGTCCGGCAACGGCGGGGACGGCGTCGTGCTCGCCGGCGGCTCGGGGAACACCCTCCGCGGCAACCGCATCGGCACGGACGCCACCGGCGACGCCCCGGTCCCGAACGGCGGCGACGGCGTCCGCGTGAACGGCTCCCCCACCGCGGCGATCGGCGGCCCGGGCGCCGGGGACGGGAACGTCATCTCCGGCAACGGCGATGACGGGGTGAGCCTGGAGACCGGCGCGAACGGCGCCCTGGTGCGGGGCAACGCCATCGGCGTGGGGTCCGGCGGCGGCGTGGTCGCCAACGGCGACCTGGGGGTGTGGGTCGCCACTTCGGGCACCACCATCGGCGGCACCGCCGCGGCCGACGCCAACACGATCTCCGGCAACACCCGGGCGGGGGTCATGGTGAACGGCGGCGCCACCGGCAACGCCATCCTGCGCAACGCGATGGCCGGCAACGGCGGCCTCGGCATCGACCGCAACGCTGCGGTCATCACCTCCTCCGCCCCGTCCGACGGCGTGACCGCCAACGACCCGGGCGACGCCGACGGGATCCTGAACACCCCGGACATCGTCTCCGTCGTCGAGCACACGGCGAACGCCACGGTCACGTACGACCTGGACGTCGCCGCCGGGACCCACCGGGTGGAGTTCTTCGCGAACCCGGCGGGCGCCGACCCGTCCGGCAGCGGCGAGGCCGGGGTGCTTCGCGCGGCCGCCACGGTGGTGCATCCCGGCGGCACCGCGACCTACGTCCAGACGCTGTCCGCGTCGGCCGGCGACGTCATCACCGCGACCGTGACCGAGGACACCGGCGGCGGCACGTTCGGGCAGACCTCGGAGATCTCGCGGGCCGTCGCGGCGGTCGCGGGCAACGACCCGCCGGTGAACACGGTGCCGGCGCCACAGATCATCGCCGAGGACGCGCCCCTGGTGTTCACCGCCGGCGGCGCGCTGGAGCTCTCGGTGGCCGACCCCGACGCGGGGGCCGGGGCGGTGGACGTGACGCTCACGGCCGCCGCCGGCACGCTCACCCTCTCGGGGACCGCCGGCCTCACCTTCACCACCGGCGACGGCACCGCCGATGCGGCGATGCGGTTCACGGGCACCCTGGCCGCCGTGAACGCCGCCTTCAACGGCGCCCGGTTCGTCCCGGCCCTGGGGTACGCGGGCCCCGCGTCGCTGCAGATCACGACCGACGACCAGGGCAACACCGGGGTCGGCGGCGCCCGCACCGACGCCGACACGCTGCCGATCACCGTGAACGCCGAGAACGACCCCCCGCTGCACGCGATGCCGCCCGCGCAGGCCGTGGCGGAGGACACCCCGCTCATCCTGGGCGGCCCCTCGGCGATCCAGGTGGCCGACCCGGACGCCGGCGCCGGCGCCGTGAAGGTCACCCTCACCGGCGGCAACGGCGTCCTCACGCTCTCCGGCGTCGCCGGCCTGGCCTTCACGACCGGGGACGGGGTCATCGACCCCGCCATGGTCTTCACGGGCACCCTCGCGGACGTGAACGCCGCACTCGACGGGCTCACGTTCTCCCCCGCCGGGGACCACGTGGGCGCCGCGTCCCTCCGCATCGTCACCGACGACCAGGGCAACACCGGCGGCGGCGGGAGCCTCACCGACGACGACACCCTCCCGATCACGGTGACCGCCCAGAACGACGCCCCGGCCATCACCCTGCCGGCGCCGGTCACCGCGCCGGGCGGCAGTCCGCTGGTGCTGTCGGTGGCCGGCGGGAACGCCGTGACCATCGCCGACCCGGACATCGCCGCCTCCCCGGCCCGCGTCACGCTCTCCGCCACGCACGGCACCCTCACGGTGTCCACCACCGCGAACCTGGCGTTCGTGGCTGGTGACGGGTCCCTGGACGTCTCCATGACGTTCACCGGTTCGCTGGTCGACGTGCTGGCGGCGCTCGACGGGCTCACGTTCCTGCCGGCACCGGGCTACAGCGGGCCGGCGTCCATCCAGGTCGACGTCTCCGACCAGGGCGCCACGGGGGCCGGCGGCACCCTCGCCGACAGCGACGCGCTGGCGATCACCCTCCCCCCCAACCCCAGTCCCCCGGCACTCGACCCGATCCCCCCCAAGACCGTCCCCGAGGGGTCGGCCCTGTCGTTCACGGCGACGGCGGGCGACCCGGACCTTCCCGCCGACACGCTCACCTGGTCACTGGTGGGCGCGCCGCCCGGGGCGGCGATCGATCCCGCCACCGGCGCGTTCACGTGGACGCCCACCGAGCAGCAGGGCCCCGGCTCCCACACCTTCGCGGTGGTGGTGACCGACGCCACCCTGGCGTCCGACTCCGAGCCCGCCCAGGTGGACGTGACCGAGGTGAACGCCGCGCCGCTGGTCGACCCGGTGGCCGACCAGTCCAGCGGCGAGGGCGACCCCGTCTCGCTGCAGGTCACCGCCACCGATCCCGACGTCCCGGCGCAGGCCCTCACCTGGTCGGCCGCGGGCCTGCCTCCCGGGCTGTCGATTGACCCGTCCACCGGCGCGATCACCGGCACGCTGTCCGCCGGGGCCGCCACCGGCAGCCCGTACGCCGTGACCGTGACGGTGACCGACCCGGACGGCGCCTCGGCCCAGGTGGCCTTCGGGTGGTCCGTCGCGATCTCGAACTCGGCCCCGGTGCTGCAGGCCATCCCGGACGCCACCGTGGACGAGCAGGACCCGTTCACCGCGACGGCCGCGGCCACCGACGCCGAGGGCCAGGCGGTCACGTACTCGCTGCGGCAGTCCCCGCAGGGGATGACCATCGACCCGGCCACCGGCGTCATCCGCTGGACCCCGTCGGAGGCTCAGGGCCCGGGCACCTTCACCGTGAAGGTGGCGGCCACCGATGCCGGCTCGCCCGCCATGTCCGCCGAGCGCGCCTTCACGGTGAAGGTGGCGGAGGTGAACCGCGCCCCCGTGCTCTCGGCGATCCCCGACCAGCAGGCCAGGGCGGGCACCGCGATGACCGTCGTCGCGGTGGCCACCGATCCCGACATCCCCGCGAACCTGCTGCGCTTCGCGGTGGACGGCCCCGCCGGCCTCACGGTGGACGACTCCGGCACCGTCTCCTGGACCCCGGCCGACGCCGACACCGGCACGCACGCCGTGACGGTGCGCATCCTCGACGACGGCGCGCCGCGAAGGCAGGACACCCGGACCTTCACGATCACGGTCACGGCGGCACCCGCGGACGGGGGCGGCGGGGGCGGCGGCACGGCCCCCTCCCCCCCGGGCGGCGGCGGTGGCGGCGGCGGAGGCGGGGGCGGCGGCGGGATCGCGCCGCTGCCGGGCCCGGGCACCGGCGGCGGCAACGGCGTGCGGCCCGCGCCGCAGCCCCCCAAGCCGTCCCCGAAGCCGGACGGCACGACGCCGGCACCCGCCGCCCCCGTGCTGCCCGCCGCCCGCGTCCTGCGGTTCGAGCCGCCCGCCGCCGGCCTGCCGGCGACGGTCGACGACCGCGTCACGGTGACCCTGCAGGCCCCCCTGAAGGCCCTCACCGCGGTCGCGGAGCTCGACGTCCCGGTGCAGCTGCTGTCGATGGGCGGCGCGTGGACGGTCATGTTCGTCTCGCTCATCGGCGTGCGCCGGCGGCGGCGGCGTCCGTACTTCGTGGTGGACGTCCCGCCGGGCCGCGTGCTGCGCGTGCTCACCGCCCCGAACCCGGCGGCGGAGCTGCGGTTCGTGCTGCGCCGGGACGCCGGGCCGGTGTGGTCCCGCAACCGGCCCCGGCGGCGGCGCGGCGGGCGGTGGGTGGAGGTGGAGACGCCCGCCGGGCCCGGGCACGTGGAGGCCCGGCACCTGCGCGACGCCTCCAACGACCTGGACTAACCGTCCAGCGCCGCCCGCAGGGCGGCTCCCCCGCCCTCGAGCACCGGCGCCCCGTGGCTCAGCAGGACCCGCTCGGCCCCGAGGTCCAGCAGCGGCGCGAGCTGCCTGCCGAGCTCCGCGTCGGACGACCCCTCCGGCAGCCAGTCCGGCGGGCACCGGCGCACGCCGCCGGCGCCGTCGCCCAGCAGCACGTCGCCGGGCACCACCGCGCGATGCCCGGGGATCCACACCACGACCTCCCGCGCGGCCGGCACGGGCACCAGCACGACCCCGTCCGGCGGGTCCCCCTCGCGCCCGGCCCCGATGATGCGGCCGCCGGGGTAGCGCGCGGCCAGCGCGTCGGCGCTCCTGCGGTGCCAGTCCACCGTGACGACCACGACCACCGACAGCCCCAGCCGCTCGATGTCAGCGTCGAGGTGGACGAGGAACCGCTCCGCCTGGGCGGGGTCCGTCGGCACCAGCGGGTCCACCAGCACGACGGCCTCGGGGACCTCCAGGTAGACGCTCGCCACCTCGGCATCCCAGGACGCGCCGGGCCGCCAGTCCGGGTGGTCGCTGCTCCACCGCCACAGGCCGTCGTCGATGCGGGCGACGTTCACGGCCCCGGTCGCTCCGGGGTCATCGGCGGGCGCCGGGCTCGGATGGGAAGGCCATGGGCCGCAATCTACCCCGGCGCCGGCGCCTCGCCGCGCACCGGCGCGCCCACCAGCCGCACGCCGACGGCCATGACGGCCACCGACCCCAGGGCCGCGGCCATCACCGCCGCGCCATGCGCCGGGCTGAGGGTCCCCTCGCGCAGCCCCAGCGCGACCGCGGCCGCCGGCACCCCCATCGTCACCGCCGCGACCAGTCCGGCGGCGGCCGGCATGCGGCCCGCGAGCGCCGCACCGGCGTGGACGGCGACGCCCGCGGCCAGCAGCAGGGCGGCGAGCAGCATCTGCCGGGGTTCCTGCGCGAGCGCGCGCAGGTCGAGCTGGGCGCCGAGGGTCACGAAGAACAGCGGCACGAACAGGCCCTCCGCGATCCCCAGCACCTCCCACGCCAGGCGGCGGGGCCGCCCGATGAGCGCGACGACCACCCCGGCGGAGAACCCGGCGACCAGGATGCTGGTCTCGAACGTCACGGCGAGCCAGGCCAGCAGGAACAGGTTGGCGAGGGCGATGCGCAGGTCCAGGCCCCACCGGCGGCGCTTGGACAGCCGCCGGTACCGCTTGAACCACCCGCGGCGGCGGGCGTCGCGCCACACGATCCACACCGCCACGGTGGCCCCCGTCACCACGACGCTGCCGGTGAGGGTCCGCCACACCGTGCCGGAGGTCGTGACCAGCGGCAGCGCCATCACCGCCGTGACGTTGGCGATGCTCGCCCAGGCAGCGATCGCCATCCCCATGGCCGTGCGGTCCATGCGGCGTTCGGCGAGCGCCGGCAGCGCCATCGCCGCCGAGGTGGAGGCCAGCAGCACCGCCGCCAGCCAGGGCCGGTCCAGATCGCCGCCGGCGGCCACCAGGTATCCGCCGGGCACCGCGAGCGCGAACGCGGCGGCCGCGGCGATGCCGCCGCGTCCCAGCGCGGCCCGGAGCCCCGGCTCGCGCAGCGGCAGCGCGGCGCCCAGGGAGAACATCAGCAGGGCGAAGCCCATGTCGGACAGGAACCGCAGCGTCGGCGTCCCCGGGTCGACCCACCCGGTGCCGGTGCGGCCCACCAGCACGCCGGCCGCCAGCTCCCCCACGACCAGCGGCGGGGCGAGCCGGGGCAGCCCGGCCAGCAGGGGCCCCGCCAGGCCGCACGCGATGATCAGCGCCAGCGTCCCGAAGCCCACGGCCGCACGCTACACCGGCGGCGGCACGGCGGCGGGCGGCTCAGCCGAGCAGCCCCGGCACCCAGTCCAGGTCGCCGTCGCGCACCGCCTCGATGAGGCGCTGCAGCGGCAGGCGCTCCGCGGCCTGCCGCAGCAGGAACTCCGTGGGCCCGTTGATGGCGTCGGCCCGCGCGGCGTCGTCGATGGCACGCAGGAGCCCCTTGCGCAGGGCGTCCTCCACGCGGCCCTCATCCAGCCGGTACGCGCGCGTGAACTCCCGGAACCGGTCGTCGCCGGTCACCGCCAGGGCCAGGGCCTCGCGGGACACGCCCAGGTCGCACGCGGCGCCGTCCAGTGCCGACAGGGCGATCTGCTCGGCGACGGCCTGGGTGCCCTCCGGGTCGCGCCATTCCCGCTGCTGGCACGGGTCGGCCACCGCGAGCGGGTCGTACCGCCCGCCGCCCAGCGCGACATAGACGCCCACCAGCAGGATCCCGAGGGCCGCGACGGCGGCCACCAGCAGCGGCCCGGGGCGCCTCACAACCGCACCCGCCCGCGGGACACGGCCACCGGCAGGAGCGCCAGCAGCGCGAACGCCGCGGCGGCGAGGAACGACCGGGCCACCGAAGCGGTGGCCGCCCGGTCGAGCTGGTCGCCGAGCGCGCTCCGGAGGCGCTCGAACTCGGCGCGGTCCTCCTGCGCGGGTGTCACCTCGCGGAAGATGGGCGACAGGTCGGGAACCCGCCCGTCGGTGGTCCCCAGCACCCGCTCGCCGGCCTGGGCGAGCTCGATCTTGGTGGAGGGGGCCACGCGGCTGTCCAGCAGGATCGCGGTGACCGCGTCCTGCGCGCGCGCCTGCTGGCGGTCCAGGTCGGCGACGAACACCGGCGTGAGCAGCAGGATGCCCAGCACCACGCCGAGGTGGCGCGATGCCAGCGTCCACCCGCCGTGCACACCCTGCGGGCTGCGCCCGGCGAGCGCCGCCTCGGTGAGGGCCCCCACCGTGAGCCCCAGGCCGACGCCCACCAGCACCTGCGGGGGCAGGGTCCAGGCGACCGACGCCCCCGGCATCAGCCCGAGCGCGGCGAGCCCGGCCGCCACCGCCAGGGCACCGGCGGCGGCACGGGCCGCGGGACCGCCCAGCCCGCCGAGCCACCGGCCGGACACGAGCGCCGCGACCGGCATCACCGACACGGCGACGGCGGCCTGCACGGGTTCCAGCCCCCAGCCGTTGATCATCAGCAGCACCACCAGGAACAGCGCGGCGGTGAGCGCGGCGGACACCAGCACCAGCGCCGCGTTCGCGGCGAGGTGGGGACGGCCGGCGGGCGCCGCGGTGCGCACGGGCCGGGTGGCCACCACCGCGGCGGCGGCGGCCGCCACCGGGACCTGCGCCACGAAGATCGCCTGCCAGGAGATCAGCTGGGTCAGGAGCCCGCCGGCGGCCGGGCCCACGGCCGTCCCGAGGGCTCCCGCGGCGGCCCACCGGCGGGCCGCCGCGGCCTCCGAGCCCAGCAGCCCCGGCAGCAGCTCCAGTGCCGCGGTGACGGCCAGCGCGCCGCCGAGTGCCTGCACGCACCGCCCCGCCAGGAGGGCGCCCAGGGACGGGGCGAGCGCGCACCCCAGGGACGCCGCCGAGAACACGGCGATGCCGGCGGTGAACACCGCCCGCGGGTGACGGCGCGCGGCGTGGGCGGCGGGCACCGCGGCGAGTCCCAGCACCAGGTTGTAGGCGGTGAGGACCCAGGCGACGGTCGCGACGCTGACGTCGTACCGCGCCAGGATCTCCGGGAGGGCCAGGATGACGACGGAGGAGTCGGCGAGCACGACGCCGACGGCCGCGGCGATGGCCGCGACGGCGGCGTTGCGTGTGATGGCCGGTGCCACCCGGTTGTTGTAGCCGCCGGAGGCCACCCGGGCCCTGTCCTTTGGCCGACCCTGAACCGTAGAATCCGGGTCCCCCGACTCAAGGAGACCCAATGGGACTGCTGGACGACCTCGCCGGCGGCGCGCTCGGCAAGCTGATGGGCGGCGGTAACAGCGGCAAGCTGGTGCAGGTGGCGATGAGCATGCTGGGCGGCGCCGGGGGCCTCGGCGGCCTCTCGGGGCTGCTCTCGAAGTTTCAGGGCGCGGGCCTGACGGACCAGGCCGACTCGTGGGTGTCGAAGGGCGACAACCAGGAGATCACCGCGGACAACGTCACCCAGGCCCTGGGTCACGAGGAGGTCGCGCGCGTGGCCGAGGAGGCCGGCGTGTCCCAGGAGGAGGCCGCGGGCGGCCTCGCGCAGCTGCTCCCGCAGCTCATCGACAAGGTCACCCCCGACGGCGACGTGCCGGACGAGGGCGGCCTCATGGACAAGCTCGGCAGCCTGGGCAAGCTGCTCGGCTGACGTCCGGGCACCGGTCCCGGCGCCGTCCGGGACCGGTGCCGTCGTGCGCGGCGGCTACGGTCGGCGTGATGGACCGTGCCGCCGCCACCGACGCCGCCCGCCGCGGGCGCGACCTGGAGCGGGTCGTGGCCGACCTGTTCTCCGCGCACGGGTACTCGGTCACCCCGAACGTCCTGCTCACGGGGCGTTCCGGCGCACGCCACGAGGTCGACGTGCTCGCCCGGCGCGCCGACGGCCTGGTGACCCACCTGGTCGGCGTGGAGTGCAAGCACTGGGCGGAGCCGGTGGGCACGGAGGTGGTGGCGCGCGCACGGCTGCTGCGCGACGACCTCGGGCTGTCGCAGGTGGTGGTGGCGTGTCCCGGCGGGGCGGGCCCCGCGGCGCGCAGCGCGGCGGCCGAGCACGGCGTGGAGCTGTGGGACCGGGATGAGCTCGGGCGGCGCCTGGCGGCCGCCGCGATGGCCGCCCTGGAGCCGGTCGCCGCCAGGGAGCCGGCGCTCGGCATGGCCCGGCGGCTGGGGGGCGCGGATGCGGCCGACCGGCTTCGTTCACGTGCCCGCGGGCCGTGGGGGGCCCTGCGGGAGCGCATCACCTGGGTGCGGGACGCGTGGCTGCCCGTGCACGAGCTGCCGTTCGACTGCGCCCGCGCCACGGGCCGGCGGCGTCACGCCGTGGAGGTCACCCGCGCCTACGTCACGTACGAGGCCGTCACCGGGTCGGCGCTCGCCGGGTGGCCCGCCGAGTGCCCCACCGAGGCCGTCGACCTCGCCGGGGCCGGCCTGCCGGCACTCGTGGCGGGGTCCGCCGTGGCCGAGCGCATCGCCAGGGCGTTCGAGCGGTCCCGGTCGCTCAGCCAGCCGGCGGCGCGGGCACGGCACGCCGCGGCCCTCGCGGAGGCCCTGGTGCCCGCGGATCTCGAGGACCTCGCCGTCGGCGAGCCCCGCACGTACGCGTGGCCCGTCACCGTCGCGCTGCTGGAGCGCGGCGACGTGCAGCGGCTCGCGGTGCTGGACGGGGTCTCGGGGAACGACGACCCGGACCTCGCGGGACGCCTCACGACGCGGCTCGCCGTGGTGTCCCGCACGCTGTCCGGGCCGCCGCCCCCGCCGTCAGACCGCGGCCTCCGGGATCACCGCCGCCATCGCGACACCCCCGGCGATCACACCGGACAGGCGTGACGCCGCCCGCGTGACCGCGCCGCTCAGGTACGCGCCGCGCTCGGAGTCGCCGTTGAACGACACGTGGATGACGCTCACGGCGCCCAGCGGCAGCCCGTCGCGCGCGACGACCGCGGACGCGATGCACCCCACGCCCGGGGCGAATCCGCCGCTGTCCTGCGCGTAGCCCGCGCCGCGGACCTCCTCCAGCCCGGACGGGTCCCCCCACTCCCGCGGTCCATTCCGGTTCGCGGGGTCGGGGATCAGCCGCGCCTGGGCGGGCGGGAGCGTCGCGAGCATCGCGCGGCCGGGGGCGGTTCCCACGAACGGCAATCGCGTGCCGGTGTCGACGCGCAGCGCGGCCCGGACCCCGTCGGGCGGCACGCACTCGATGCACACGATCTCGGACCCCACCGGGGCCCACAGCTGCGCCGAGCTCTCCGTCTCGTTCGCCAGGGTCGCGAGCTCCGGCCGGGCCATGCGCTCCATCGCCCCGGCACGCAGGTACGCGGCCCCCACCTCGAAGGCGCTCGGTCCGAGGCCCCACGCGTGATCCGTGGGGTAGTACGACACGAACCCGAGGGCCCGCATCGTGTTCAACAGGTTGTGGGCACTGCTCTTGGGCACGTTGCAGGCTCTCGCGATCGCCATCGTCGGCATCGGCCTGGCGTGGCGCGCGAGCGTCTGCAGCACCCGAAGGGCCCTGTCGGCGGACTTCATACGGGCGGTTCCCCCCTCCATCCCAGACAACTCGATCGCAGTTACCCGCCCGGGGGCCGCGTCATTCACGGGACGGGGAACATGGTGTCTCGTGTTCGAGACGCACACACCCTTCGCCTCCCATTCCGTACGAGCGGGCTACGCGGGGACCGGGGCCGTCCCGGGGATGGACCACTGGAGGCCGGCGACGGCGACCACGAGGTGATGCGTGGGCAGGTACTCGCGGGAGGTGCGCCCCATGCGGGTGCGGGCCTCGAGCAGGCCGGCTCCGACGAGCCGGGGCAGCGCGTGATCCCAGACGTGCCCCGCCTCGTGCCAGTCGAGGTCGCAGTTCGCCTTGATGTCCCGCATCGTCACCCAGCGTCCCCGGCTCTCGGCCAGGAACGACTCCAGGCGCAGTTCAGCCCGTCGCATGCGTCTCCAGGTTCCACGGCGCATCCCGCCGCTCGATGCCGCAGGCCGGCATCGGCGTGAGGGGACGCCACTTGAGTGTGTGGGCGGCCGGACGGGGGGTCGCCACGGCCAGCGCGGGATTCCAGTGCAGGGTGCGTGCGCTGTCAAGGAGCTCCGGCGCAGACGGACACACGTCCGGCACCGGCCCCGGCGCAGGCGGTGACGTGACGCCGGCCGGCGGCGAACACGGGCTCGGGGGCACGGGTCTCCGCGATGGGACCCGGGGCCCGCGCGCTCCCCGTGACGGGCCTCCGGGGGCCCGTCACGAGAGCCCTCACAAATCGCTTACAGAGTAGGCGGAACTCTTGGCCGCCTTCTCCGTTCTCACCCATAGAGCGTCGAGATTGAGGCAGGAGGTCAACATGCCCGGCAGCATCCTCATCATCCCCGCGGAGTCGATGGTCCCCGAATGGGCCGACCGGGGCATCTCGCGGTTCGAGGAGTACCTGGCCAACCACGCGGCGTTCGACGAGTGGCTCACCGGCCACCGCGACGCGCTGCTGGCGGCGGCATGAGCCCGCACCGCTGGGCGGGGCTCGCGCCCGCCGACGTCACTGGCCGGGCAGGTTCGCGATCCTCCACTCGCCGAACCGCCGCACCAGCCGGATCTCGTTCGGGACGCCGGCCACGGTCAAGCGCCCCGCCCCCGTGTCCCCGGACACGCTTAGGCGATCGATGACCGCACCGCGGAACGCGTCGCGCTGCTGCTGCGGCACCTGACCCGTGACCGCGGTGAACGCGTCGGCACACGTGGTGGCGCCAACGCCCGGGCCCACCTCGGCGAGGAACGCCCGCGCTGATTCCTCGGTGAGCAGGGCGCACGCGGCCGCGCCGTCCGCGGCGATGAACGCGTCGACGTAACGCCGCAGCACGGCCCGCGCCGCGGCGACGTCCGCGCCGGTCGTGACGACGGGGACCGTGCTCCCCGGGGCGGTGGCCGAGGGTGCCGGCACCGTCGGCGGGACGGTGGTGACATCGCCCTCGACCGAGGTCGGGAAGGTCGCGGCGGGTGCGGTCGTGACGACGGGCGCCACGTCGGACGGCGCCTCGTCGCCGCCGCAGCCGGCGGCCAGCAGGACCGCGGCGGCGGCACCCGTCGCGATGATGCGTCGCCCTCCGGTCATGGCGCGGGGACCGCGGGGGCGCGGCGCCGGAGCAGCGCCGCGACGGCACGCCATCCCATGATGAGCGCGCCGAGGGTGAGGATGGAGACCACCATGAAGCTCGGGGCGAGGCCGCGGCCGAACACGGCGCCGCGCAGGGCGAGGCCCGCGACGGCGGCGCCCAGCCACACCACGGCGCCGACGGACGGCGCGAGGGGATCGCGCCAGGCCCGGGCGACGACCCATCCCACGGCCGCGCCGATCGCGAACGGGGCGGCCACGACGAGGGTGCCGGCGAGCGCCTCCCCGTGGGAGCGGCGGCCGAGGGCCGCGAACGCGACGACGGCCACCAGGTCCAGCACGGCGGCGCGGACGGCGGTGCCCCGCGTCACGGCCGGCCCGCCCAGTCGATCGCGAACTGGCGGGCCGTGCGCGGGCTCATCCCGTGCCCCTGCCGGGCGAACCGCAGCGCCGCCGCCGGGGCGCCCTCACGCCGTCCCCCGAGTCGCTCCACCAGCCCCATCGCCACCTCCAGGTACTCGTCCTGTCCCAGCCCCGGGAACGGCACCCGGAGCCCGAAGCGCGTCGCAAGCGCCGCCTTCTCGCCCCGCCCGAGGGCCTCGTCCATGTCGTCCTCGCGTTCGGAGTGCGTCTCGCGCAGCAGCTTGAGGCGGTTCGAGGTCGCCCACACCAGCACGTTCGCGGGGCGTCCCGCGGCGTCGCCCTCCAGCGCGGCGCGGAGCGCGCGGTCCGTGCGGGCCTGGTCGTCGAACACCAGGTCGTCGAGCAGCACCAGGCACCGGGGCCCGTCACCGGCGAGCCCGGCGAACAGGGCGCCGATCACGCCGGCGTCGGCACGGTCCACCTGCACCAGCCGCAGGCCGGTGTGCGCCAGGCCGGCGGCCAGCGCCCGGACGGTGGCGGACTTCCCGGTTCCCGGCGGGCCGTACACCAGGGCATCGTTCGCCGGCCGCCCGGCGGCGAAGCGCTCCAGGGCGTCCCGCAGCGGCGCGCGGCGGGCCTCCCCGCCGATGAGGTCCCCCGGGGCGACGGGGTCCGGATGGTCGATGCCGGTGAGCCGGTGGGCGGCGAACCGCAGCACCCGGTGGGTGGCGAGCGCGCCGGTGCCCTCCGCCGCATGGAACGCCGCGACCGGGGCCGCGCGGTCCCCCCATCCGGCGGCACCGCCGAGCGCGGCGGTGAGCTCCCGCACGGCGGGGGGCGCGTCGGCGGTATGGCCGTCACCCTCCGGGGCCGTGGCCTCCAGCCCGTGGCGTGCCAGCGCGGTGCCGATGTCCGCGTGGGCGAGCTCCCCGAGGTCCTCCAGCTCCGCGGCGGCCCGGGCGAGGCGCCGGTCCCCGGCGGCCAGGCCACCGCGGGCGAGCCGCGCGAACGGCCCCTCCGAGCCCAGCACGAGGCGGGCGACGGCCTCCGGCACGGAGGTCTCCAGACCGAACACGGCGCGGGCGAGCTCCGCCGCGGCCGCCGGGTCCCCCGCGTGCCGGTGGACGTCGGCGAGCGCCCGGACCAGCGGGTGCCCGTCCAGATCGGCGTACGCGATGCGCTCCGTCACGGGCGGCCTCCCCCGCGGCGGACCCTGCGCAGGCGCAGGGCGTTCAGCACCACGCTCACCGACGACATGGCCATGGCGGCGCCGGCGATGGCGGGGTTCAGGACCCCGGCGACGGCCAGCGGGATCGCCGCCACGTTGTAGGCGAACGCCCACGCGAGGTTCTGGGTGATGGTGCGGTGGGTGCGGCGCGAGACCTCCAGGGCCGTGGCGACGCCCTCCAGGTCGGGTCGCACCAGCGTGATGTCGGCGGTCTCCATCGCGACGTCCGTGCCGGTGCCGAGGGCGACGCCCAGGTCGGCCTGCGCGAGGGCGGGCGCGTCGTTGACCCCGTCGCCCACGACGGCCACGCGCTCCCCGCCGGCCTGCAGGCGGGCCACCTCATCGCGCTTGGCGCCCGGCATGACCCCCGCCAGCACACGGGGGATCCCGAGGCGCTCGCCGGCCGCCGCCGCCGCGCGGGCGTTGTCCCCGGTGACCAGCACGACCTCGAGGCCCTTGCCGCGCAGGTCGGCGACGGCCCGCGCGGCGCCCGGCCGCGGCGGGTCGTCGAACCCCAGCACCGCCTCCGCCGAGCCGTCCCACCCCACCAGCGACGTGGTGAGGCCCCGGTCGCGCATCGCCTCCTCGGCCGCGTGGAGCTCGGCCGTCACGTGCAGGCCGGCGTCCGCGCCGGGCCGCACCACCATCACGTCCCGGCCCTCCACGTCGCCGCGCACGCCGACCCCGGCGACGGCGGAGACGTCCGCGGCGGCGGCCACGGGGCGGCCATCGGCCGCCGCGACGACCGCGCGGGCCAGGGGGTGCTCGCTGAACCGCTCCACGGCGGCGGCCATCCCGAGCACCCGGTCCCGGTCGCCGCCCGGCGCGAGGGCCACCTCCACCAGCTCCGGCGCACCGGCGGTGAGCGTCCCGGTCTTGTCGAACACCACGGTGCTCACGCGGCGCACCCGCTCCAGGGCGTCGACGCCGCGGATCACGATGCCGAGCTCCGCGGCGCGGCCCAGGCCGGCCATCAGCGCCACCGGCGTCGCGAGGCCCAGGGAGCACGGGCACGCCACGACCAGCACCGCCACGGCGGCCCGGAACCCGTCGGTGGGCTCGCCCGCGATGAGCCACCAGCCCGCGAACGTCGCCGCAGCAACGGCGAGCACCGCCGGCACGAACACCGCGGACACCCGGTCCGCGAGGCGCTGGGCGCCCCCCTTCCCCGCCTGCGCGGCGGCGACCATGGCCCCGATGCGGGCCATCGCGGTGTCACCGCCGACGGCGGTGACCCGCACGGTGAGCGGTCCCGTGAGGTTCACGGTGCCGCCGGCCACGTGCGCGCCCGGTGCGGTCTCGACCGGGACGGCCTCACCCGTGAGCATGGAGGTGTCCACGGAGGAGGCGCCGGAGACGACCTCGCCGTCCGCGGGGATCCGGCCGCCCGGCCGCACCAGCGTGAGGTCGCCCACCCGGATCGCCGCGACCGGCACCACCGACGCCTCGCCGTCGCCGGTGAGCAGCGTCGCCTCGGTGGCGCCCATGCTCAGCAGGGCGCGCAGGCCCTCCCCCGCCCGGCTCGTGGCGCGCACCTCCAGGTACCGGCCCAGCGACACGAACGCGATCACCACCACCGAGCTCTCGAACCACAGCGGCCCGGGCTCACGCATCATCCCGTCCGCCGCGCCGCCGCCGCCCAGCTCCAGCCACCCCAGCAGCGCGGCGACGCTCGCCAGGTACGCGGTGAGGGTCCCCACCGCCACCAGCGTGTCCATGTTCGCGCCCAGGTGGCGGACGCGGCGGCCCGCCTCCTGCAGGAACGGCCATCCCACCCCGAACTGCACCACCGTGGCCAGCGCGAACGACGTCCAGCGGTACCAGTCGGCGTCCATGAGCCGGTCCCCGGCGAGCATCCCCGCGATCAGGAACACGGCGGCGGGCGCGGCGGCGGCGGCACGCAGCCCCCAGGTGCGGCGGCGCCCGGCGTGGTCGTCCCGGGGGAGCTCCCCCGCGGCGAGGGGCACCAGCTCGTATCCGGCGCGTTCGACGGCCGCGACCAGGGGCGCGTCGCCGGCGCCCGGGGCAAGGTGCGCCACCGCGGTGCCGGTGGCCAGGTTCACCTCCGCCGCCGCCACCCCGTCCTGCTTCTCCAGCACGCGCTGGACCCGGGCCGAGCAGGCGCCGCAGGTCATGCCCCGCACCGCGTAGCGAACCTCGGTCGCCTGTGCGGCGGTCTCGCGGGGCCGGGTGATCGTCATACGCCCGGCGGCGCGCTACCGACCGGGGACGTCGTACCCGGCGTCCTCGATCGCGGCGACCGCGGCGGCGACGGCGTCGTCACCCGCCGCGGACAGGGAGACGGTGCGGGCCTCCACGTCGACCTCCGCGCCGGTGATGCCGGGGACGCCGGCCAGGGCGCCCTCGATCGCGCGCTTGCAGTGCCCGCAGCTGATGTCCGGGACGGAGAGGCTGATGGTGCTCGTGCTCGAGTCGCTCATTGCCCCAGCGTACTCCTGGCGGGCATGGGGACCGCGGGTGCGGATCCCCGGACGGGGCACCGCCGCAGGGTGTTGGCGACAAACCGCACGAGCTCCGGGTAAGGTCATCGGCATGTCCAAGCTCTCCGGTGACGCGCTCGAGCACCGCCTGGAGGAGCTCCTGAGGACCGGGAGCTTCCCCCCGCCGCCCGAGTTCGCGCAGAACGCACTCTGGAAGGACCCGTCCGTCGTCGCGCAGGCCGAGGCGGACCCGCTGGCGTGGTGGGAGGCCCAGGCCGACGCCCTGGACTGGGAGCGGCGGTGGGACACCGTCCTCGACTGGTCGGACCCGCCGTTCGCGAAGTGGTTCATCGGCGGCCGCATCAACGCGTCGTACAACTGCCTGGACCGGCACGTGGAGGCGGGGCTGGGCGACCGGGTGGCGTTCCACTGGGTCGGCGAGGAGGGCGAGGCCCGCACCCTCACCTACGGGTGGCTCCACCAGGAGGTCCAGAAGGCCGCGAACGCCCTGAAGGCCCTGGGCATCGGGGCCGGCGACGTGGTGGGCATCTACCTGCCCATGATCCCCGAGGTCGTCGTCGCGATGCTCGCCTGCGCCCGCATCGGCGCGCCGCACAACGTGGTGTTCGGCGGGTTCTCCGCGGAGGCCGTGCGCGAGCGGATGGAGTTCAGCGAGGCGAAGGCCCTCATCACCGTCGACGCCGCCCGCCGCCGCGGGAAGGCCGCCCCGGTGAAGGCCGAGGTGGACGGCCACATGACGTCCCTCGACCGCCTCGAGCACATCGTGGTGGTGCGCAACACCGGCACCGAGTGCCCCATGACCGAGGGCCGCGACGTCTGGTGGGACCAGATCCTGGCGGCCGCCGACCCGGTGTGCCCCGCCGAGGGCTTCGACGCCGAGCACCCGCTGTACGTGCTCTACACCTCCGGGTCCACCGCCAAGCCGAAGGGCATCCTGCACACCACCGGCGGGTACCTCACCTGCGCGGCGTACACGCACAGGCACGTGTTCGACCTGAAGCCCGAGCAGGACGTGTTCTGGTGCTCCGCCGACGTCGGCTGGGTCACCGGGCACACCTACATCGTCTACGGGCCCCTCATGAACGGCGCGACCAGCGTGATGTACGAGGGCGCACCGGACTACCCGCACCGGGCGATCTGGTGGGAGCTGTGCGAGCGGTTCGGCGTCACGATCTTCTACACGGCCCCCACCGCCATCCGGGCGTGCATGAGCTGGGGCGCGGAGGAGCCGAACAAGCACGACCTCTCCAGCCTCCGGCTGCTGGGGTCGGTGGGCGAGCCCATCAACCCGAAGGCCTGGCTGTGGTACCAGCAGGTCATCGGCGGCGGCCGCTGCCCCATCGTGGACACGTGGTGGCAGACCGAGACCGGCGCGATCATGATCTCGCCGATGCCGGGTGTCACCGCCGCCAAGCCCGGCTCGGCGATGCGTCCCCTGCCCGGCATCACCGCCGACGTCGTGGACAACGAGGGCAACCCCATCTCGGAGGGACAGGGGCTGCTGGTCATCCGCCGGCCGTGGCCGTCGATGCTGCGGACGCTCTACAAGGACCCGGACCGGTACGTGGAGACGTACTGGAACCGCTTCGGCCGGGACGTCTACGTCGTGGGCGACGCCGCCCGCATGGACGCGGACGGCGACATCTGGATCCTGGGCCGCATCGACGACGTCATCAACGTCTCCGGCCATCGCCTGTCCACGGCCGAGGTGGAGTCGGCGATCGTGAGCTATCCGCACGTCGCCGAGGCCGCGGTGGTCGCCCAGAGCGACGACCTCACCGGCCAGGCGATCGTCGCGTTCGTGACCCCGGAGGAGGGGCTCGACACCGACGGCCTGGACGACAAGATCCGGGAGCACATCGCCGAGGTCATCGGCAAGCTGGCCCGCCCCAAGCGCATCATCTGGACGCACGACCTCCCCAAGACCCGCTCCGGGAAGATCATGCGCCGCCTCCTGCGCGACATCGCCGAGGGCCGCGAGCTGGGGGATGTCACCACCCTGCGCGACCCCACGATCATGGCCAGCCTCACCGAACGCATCGCCGCCCGCCAACACGAGGAGGACTGACCACCGGCGCCCGCCGGAGCGCCCACGGGGCGATCCGGCGGGCGCATGCGTCAAGGCGGGCGTCCCGCCGCCGATCCACCCCCGTATGACCCCACGCACCGTGGTGCGCCGCGCCCTGCTGGTGGCCGCCCTCACCGTTCCGGCCGTCCTGCCCGCGGCCGCCAGCGCCACCACCCTGTGGCCCGCCACCCTGCAGGCGTCGAACACCGGCATGTGGCCGTCCATGGTCATCCCCGCCGACGGCCGGCCGGTGATCGCCCACTACGACGCCGCCAACGGCCGGCTCCTGGTGTCGCGCTGCAACGACCGCGCGTGCCGCGGCGGCGACGAGGCCGTCTCGGCGCTGGACACCGCCGCCCAGACGGGGCGGGCGTCCGCGATGGTCCTGTCCGGCCACCTGCCGGTGATCGCCTACCAGTACCTCACGGGCAACGACCTCAGGGTCGCGCGCTGCAACGACCTGGCCTGCGCGGGCACCGGGGACACCGTGGAGACCGTGGACAGCGCATCGATGGTGATCGGCGCCACATCGATCGCGGTACCCGCCGACGGGTTCCCGGTGATCAGCTACTTCGACGCCGTGGGATCGGACCTCAAGGTCATGAAGTGCAACGACACCGCGTGCGCGGGCGCGAACGAGACCATCACCACCGTCTTCTCGACCGGCACCGCCGGGCTCCAGAGCGCCATCGCGATCGGCCACGACGGCAAGCCGGTCATCGCCTTCAACGTCACGAGCGCCGGTGACTCGGACCTGTGGTTCATGCGCTGCAACGACGCCGCCTGCGCCGGTGCCGACGAGACGGTGATGCCGGTGGACACCACGGGAGACGTCGGCGACGCGCCGGCCATGGCCGTGCCGGCCGACGGCCGGCCGGTGATCAGCTACCACAGCGACGGCACGGACCACCTCAAGGTCGCGAGGTGCTCCGACGCGTCCTGCACGCCCGACCCGGGTCATCCCCCGCAGACCGTCGATGCAACCGGGAACGTGGGCGACCACAGCGCGATCGCCGTGACCGCCGCCGGCAACCCGGTGATCAGCTACCACGACACCGCCAACGGCGACCTCAAGCTGCTGGAGTGCAACGACGCCGCGTGCACCCCCGGCGGCAACACCATGAGCGTGGTCGACGCGGACGGCGCCGGCTCGGCGAGCTCCATCGCGCTGGGCTTCAACGGGCGCCCGGTGATCGCCTACCGCAGCGACACCGTGAGCGGCCTGCGCGTCGCGGCGTCCGACCCGGTGGCCGCCGCCCCGGCCGGCGCCGTGGACATGGGCTCCGTGGACGCCGCCGCGGGCGCCGCGACCGCGACGCTCACCGTCACCAGCTCCGGCGGCACACCCGTCACGTTCGGCACGCCGTCGGTGACCGGCGCCGACACCCCTGCGTTCTCGGTGACCGGCGGCACCTGCGCCGGCAAGCCCGTGAACGCCGGCGCCACCTGCACGGTCACGCTGGCGTTCGACCCGGACGAGGTGGGCACCGTCACCGACACCCTCACCATCCCCAGCGACGACCCGGCGGGGGCGCTCACGCGCACCCTCACCGGCGAGGGGACGTTCACGGGCGCCGCCCCGACTCCCCCGGGATACGACCCGCCGGCGTCCGCCCCGGCCCCGGGCCCCACCGTCCCCTCCACCCCCGTTGCCGCACCGGCGCTCAGCGCGCTCACCGCCGCGAGGGGCCTCCTCACCGTCCGGGCCACGGACGCGACGACGGCCGCCCTGACCGTCGCCGCCAAGCGCCCGAGGGGCGCGGCGCTCACGCGTGCGCTCGCCGCCTGCGCCGGCAAGCGGGGCGCCGCGAGGACCCGCTGCGCCGACGCCGCCCGCTGGACGACCGTGAAGCGCCGGACCGTCGCGTTCACGGCGGGCATCGCCACGCTGCGCCTCGGGAAGGTGCGGGGCACCCACCGGGTCACCGTCACCCTCACCGGCCCGGGCGGCACCGCCACCGTGACCCGGACCCTCCGCCTGCGCTAGAAGGACGCGCACCGGGTCGTCGTCACCCTCACCGGCCCGGGCGCGGCGTCAGCGGCGTCTCGGCGCGCCTACCGCGGAGCCCGCACGGGCCGCAGCACCCACCCGGCGAAGCCGAGCATCATGATCCCCGCCGCGGCGAGCACGCTGGACGGGGGCAGCGCCGCCGCCACCAGCAGGCATCCCGCCAGGCCCGCCACGGCGACGGCGCGCAGCAGGCCGAACCTGCCCGCCGGCAGGCTCAGCGCCGACGCGTTCGCGAGGGCGTAGTAGACGAGCACCAGGACGCTCGAGAACCCGATCGCGCCGCGCACGTCGGCGACCGCGACGACGGCGGCCACGGCGAGGCCGGCGGCGAGCCCCGCCACGTGGGGGACCCGGCGCCGCCGGTGCACGGTGCGCAGCGGCCGGGGCATGTCGCCCTTCCGGGCCATCGCGAACACGGTGCGGCTCACGCCGGCGAGCAGGGACAGCAGCACGCCGAGGCTCGCCACGGCGGCCGCGGCGGACACCACCGGGGCGAGCGCGTCCAGGCTCCCGGCCCTCACGGCGGCGACGAGCGGCCGCGGCGCGGCGGCGAGCACCTCCGGCCGCACGGCCATGAGGGCCGCGGTCATCACCAGCGCGTAGACGGCGAACGCGATGCCGACGCTCAGCGCGATCGCCCTCGGGATGGTGCGCGCGGGGTCGCGGACCTCCTCCCCCAGCGTCGCCAGCCGCGCGTAGCCGGCGAACGCGAAGAACAGGAACCCCGCGGCCTCCAGGACCCCGCCGGGCGTGGCGGTCCATGCGTCGGCGATGCGCCCGGGATCCGCATGGCCCCCGGCGAGCGCGCCCACCACCGCGGCGGCGAGGCCCACGCCCACCACGGCGAGGATCGCGGCGGTCGCGCCGGCGGTCTTGGCGATCCCCATGTGGTTCACGGCGGTGCAGGCCGCGACCGCCACCAGCGCGGGCACCCGGGGATGCTCCGGCCACACGTGGTTCCCCAGCACGAGCGCCATCGCGGCGCACGACGCGAGCTTGCCCGCTGTGAACGCCCACCCGGCGGCGAAGCCGTACGGCGCGCCCAGGCGGCGGCCCGCGTACGCGTATGCCCCGCCGGACTCCGGGAACCGGGCGGCGAGCCGCGCCGAGCCGGCGGCGTTGCAGGCCGCCACCGCCGCGGCCAGCACCAGCGCCAGCAGCAGCGCCGACCCCGCGGAGCCGGCGGCGGGACCCACCGCGCCGAACACCCCGGCGCCCAGCATCGCCCCAAGGCCGGTCACCAGCGCCCACCCCGGGCCGAGGCGTCGCGAGAGGCGGTCCCGTGTCGTCATCCCGCACATGCTCCCAGCCGGCGGCGACGACACGCGGGTTGCGGCATCATCGGTCGCGGGGATGTAATCCACCCACGACCCGAGGGGGGCCCGCATGGCTGCCGACGACCCGCGCGACGCCGAGTGGCGTGAGCGCCTCACCCCCGAGCAGTACGCCGTGACCCGCCGGGGCGGCACCGAGCGCGCCTTCACGGGACGCTACTGGGACTGCCACGACGACGGCGTGTACCGCTGCGTGTGCTGCGGCGAGCCGTTGTTCGACGCCGGCGACAAGTTCGACTCCGGCACCGGGTGGCCCAGCTTCACGCGCCCCGTCGCGGCGGGCGCCGTGGAGGGCCGCACCGACACCTCGCACGGCATGACCCGCACGGAGGTGGTGTGCGCGTCGTGCGACGCGCACCTGGGGCATGTGTTCCCCGACGGCCCGGCGCCCACGGGCCAGCGGTTCTGCATGAACTCCGCGTCCCTGGAGCTCGCGCCCCGCGAGGACGGGGAGGCGGCCTGACCGGCCGCGGCGCACGCGACCCGGAGGGCGTCGCCCCCGTCACGACGGCCGCGATCGCGCTGGGCGTGGTGGCGGCGACGGCGCTGGTCGTGAGCGCCGCCACCGCATCCGGGCGCGTGGAGGGTGCCGCCCTCCTGGTGGCCGGCGCCGCCTGCGCGGCGCTGGTGCTGCTGGTCACCGCGACCCGGCTCATCGCCCCGGTCCCGGCCCCGCCACGACGCGACGGCGCGGCCCTCGCCCGGGGACTGGGCGCCGCGGGCCCGGACCTCCTGCGGTTCCACGCCGAGGAGGCCCGCCGCCGCGAGCGGTCCCTGGCGGCCGTGGCCGACCTCCTGGAACGACGGGCCTGGTGGATGACGGCCATCGGAGCCGTGGGCCTTCTGGCCAGCGCACCCGTGTGGCTCCTGCCCGGCCCCGACGGCATCGTCGCCGGCGCGTGCGGCACGATCGCACTGCTGCTGGTCACCGCGGCGCCCGTCGCCGGGCTCGGCCTGTGCACCGCCGCCGTGACCGGCGAGTGGGCGCCGCCGGTCATCGCACCGCCCGATCCCGGCCACCCCGACCCGGTGCGCGCGATGGCGGCGCGCAGGATGGCGGCCGGCGTGGTGGGCGAACTGGTCGTCGCCCGGCGCGGCAGGATCACCGCGATGATGGGCTGGCTGCTCACCGCGGAGGCCGCCCTCATCCTGGCGGTCACGGTCGCGGGGGCCGGGAGGTGGTGATCCGCGACGACCCCCGCGACGCGCTCGGCGCACTGCTGGCCGCCACCCTGGGCGACGAGGGCGCGCTGGCCCTGCTGGCCCTCATGGGCGCGGGCGACCCGGTCGCGTCGCTCGGCCTGCAGGGCCTGCCCGTGGAGTTCACCGCGCCGCCGCCGGCGGACTGACCTCCGCCTCGTCCGCCGGGACGCCGCCGCGGGAGTCCAGCAGCGACCACGCGATGCTCACCGCCAGCGTGACCGCGATGACCGACAGGGACAGCCACACCGGCAGCTTCCCGACGGGGGTCTCGGACAGGATGAGCTTCACCCCGGCGAACGCCAGCAGGAACGCCAGGCCGTGGTGGAGGTGGACGAACCGCTCGAGCAGCCCGGCGAGGCAGAAGTACAGCGCCCGCAGGCCCAGCACCGCCAGCGCGATGGACGCCCACACCACGAACGTGTTGGTGGTGATCGCCAGCACGGCGGCCACCGAGTCGACGGCGAACACCAGGTCGCTCGCCTCGATCGCGACCAGGGTGACACCCAGCAGCGTCGCGACGCGCCGGCCGTCGCGGCGGATCACGAAACGGCCGTCGTGGAACGCGGGGTCGACGGGCATCACCCTGCGGACGAGGCGGACCATGGGGTTCCGTCCCGGATCCATGGGCTCGTCGTGCCGGAACGCCATCCGGTAGCCCGTGAACACGAGGAACGCGCCGAGCACGTACGCGGTCCAGAAGAACGCCTGCAGCAGGCCGGAGCCGACGAACACGAACACCAGCCGCAGGCCCAGGGCCCCCACGACGCCCCAGAACAGCACCCGGTGCTGGAGGCGGGGCGGCACCGCGAAGGACCCGAAGATGAGGGCGAAGATGAAGACGTTGTCCACCGACAGCGCCTTCTCGATGAGGTACGCGGAGTAGTAGGTGGCCGCAACCTCACCGCCCCGCCAGGCCCACAGCACCACCCCGAAGGCCAGGCCCGCCCCGATCCAGACCCCGCTCCACACGGCGGCCTCCCGGAACGAGACCTCGTGATCGTCGCGGTGCAGGAACAGGTCGACAGCGAGCAACGCGGCGATGGCGCCGCCGAAGGCCAGCCACGCCCAGACGGGCACGGCGAACTGGAGGGCGTCGTTCACAGGGGACTCCCGGTCTCGTCGATGACGTCGAGCCGAGGTCTTCCCCACCCCGATCGGGGTGCCGCGGCCGGGCTGGTGCCGGGCTGACGACCGCGCGCTGACGGGGTACTCCCCTCCGCGCGGTCACCGTATCAGGCGATCACCAAAACCGGAAATGTCGAGCACCCTTTCGTGGGTGCCGGGCGATCAGAGCGCGGCGCGGAACTCGTTCAGCCTGCGCTGGATCTCGTTCGCCAGCCGACGGGCGGCGGTGACGTCGCCATCCCGCACCGCGTCCAGGAAGTTGCTCATCGCGCGCGCCAGGGGCGGTCCCAGGCGGCCCAGCCGTGCCCGCTGCCCGTCCAGGGTGGCGCTCTCGAGCTGGTATCCCCGCAGGCGCCGGATGGCGGCGTCGAAGATCCTCAGCTCGGCGCGCAGCAGGCGCAGGCTGGAGCGGAACTCCGACGGGCTGTCCACGCCGCGGAGGGTGTTGGAGAACCGCGTGAGCGCCCTGAACGCGAGCGCGGTGTCCCGCGTGTACCGCGCGGGGCTCGCGACGGGGACGCCGGGGCGCAGGGGGCGCCGCGGCGGGCCGGCGGGGGTCGTGGGCGTCGTGACCGTCACCGTGACCGGCGGCGCCGTGATCAGCGGGATCGTGGTCGCCGGAGGGGTCGTGACGGGCGGCGCGGCCGTGGTGGTGACCGGTGCCGCGGTGGTCGGGCCGGTGGTCGCGACCTTCGCCGCGCCGCCACCGCACCCGGCCAGGAGACCGGCCGCGAGCAGGGCGGGGAGGATGCGACGGGGCACGTTCATCGGTCGCCGATCCTACCCCGGGGGCACCCGGCGCGTTGCGCGGGCCGCGGGCGGCGGGTTTGCCCCCGCACCCCGGCGGCTGCGAGTCTAGGGCCGTGACCAGGCACGGAAGCGCCCCGCAGGACGCGCCCCCAGCCCGTGAGACGCAGCTCGAGCGCGATGCGCTGCGCATCGCCATCGGCGTCCTCGCGGGCAGCCCGCCGCCGGAGGAGGCGCTGGCCCGGGTGGCGGCCGCCGCACTCGCCGGGACCGGCGCCGACCTCGCGGTCGTGGTGGAGCGCGGGGTCGAGGGCATCCTGCGCGTGCGCACCGCCGCGGGAGCGGAGGCCATCATGCCGGGCACCCGCGTGGCGGCCCTCCCCGGCGGCGCCCTCGAGCGGGCGATGTCGGGCCGCGTCGCCCATGCCGCGACGGTCCCCGGCCAGGCGGACCTCATGGAGGCGGCGGTCCCCGTGGTGGTGGACGGCCGCAACGCCGGCGCCCTGGTGGTGTCCGGCGCCAGGCTGCCCGACGGCACCGAGGACCGCCTGCGGGCGTTCGGGCAGCTGCTGTCGATGGTGCTGGTGCGGGTGGAGGACCGTCGGCGCCTGTCCACGCTGGCCAGCACGGACGCGCTCACCGGCCTCGGCAACCGACGGCACTTCGACGAGCGCTTCCACGTGGCCGTCGAGCAGGCCCAGCGGCATCACCACCCCCTGTCGCTGGCGCTGCTGGACGTCGACCACTTCAAGCGGATCAACGACGAGCACGGGCATCAGCGCGGGGACGACGCCCTCGCCGAGGTCGCCCGCCGCCTGGCCGCCACGTGCCGCATCGGGGAGTCCGTCGCGCGCATCGGCGGCGAGGAGTTCGCGTGGATCCTGCCCCTCACCTCCGGAGACGGGGCGGAGGCCGCCGCCCGCCGCGCCCGGGCCGCGGTGCGCGAGGCCCCGTTCGCCAGCGTCGGCCGGCTCACCGTGTCCATCGGCATCTCCGAGCTGTCGCTGGCGAACGACGCGTCCGACCTGGTGCGGCGCGCCGACCGCGCCCTCTACCGCGCCAAGGCCGCGGGCCGTGACCGCATCGTCCGCGACGGCGGCGGGGAGCCCGTCGCGCGATGAGCGGGGAGGATCACCTGTTCCCCCTGTTCCTGGAGATGGGGATGGGCGTGGACCTGGTGGGCGAGGACATGACCAAGGCCGCGCGGCGCGCGGTGCGGGAGGCGATCAACCGCACGTCCCTGCCGGGGGTCGGGCATCTCCTGCCCGGTGGCGACCGCTCGCACATGCGCGTGGGGGTCACCATCGCCGTGCCGCGGCCGGATGAGGTGGACCGCGACGCCGTCGCCGCCGAGTTCCCCTACGGCACCGTCACCGTGACCCCCGTGCAGGGCGGCCTGCGCACCCCCAACGGCACGGACCACGGCCCCGGCCGCGACCACCTCGTCGTGGCGGTCGCGGTCGTGGCCGTCGGGACCTGAGCCCGGCTCCTACCCGGCCATCACGAGGTCCCGCTCGGGCGTGATGCCCCAGCGGTCCGCGATGCGGCGCAGGTCGTCGTCGAGGGGCCAGGCATCGGCCGCCTCCGGGCCGGTGTGCGCAGGGGAGCCGCCCTTCAGCGCCATGCAGCCCGTGTTGTCCCCCACCTCCCCGATCTCCGCGATCTCGTCCGCGGTGAGGACGATCTCGCGCGGCACGGCGGCGAGGTCCGCGCGCTGCTCCTCCGCGGACTTCGCGCCCGGTGAGGCCTCCTGGATGAGCGTCGGGACCACGCTGTGCACCCGGTCCTGCGCCAGCGTCCACTGGCACGACAGCTGCAGCGGCGTGAGGCCGTGGCGGTCCGCGATGGGCCGGATGCGCTCCAGCCGCTCGCGGGCGGCCGCCACCCATCCCTCCGGGCGGAACGCACGGTGGTCGTGGTGGCCCAGGTCGCCCTCCGCCTTCAGGTCGTCGTGGAAGACGCCGCCGTAGTCCACGACCCGCGCCAGCACCTTCACGTCCTGGTCGGCGCATGCCGGCAGCACCATGCGCCCGGGCCACGGCTCGAACGGGTTGAGGATGATCATCGCCCAGTCGAGGAGGCTGCCGTACCGCTCCACGCAGCGGATGATGTCGAGGGTGAAGCCGTTGGCGGGACCGGGGGCGACGCCCAGCATGCGGGTGAGCCCCTCCTCCTTCAGCCGCGCCATGCCCTGCTCCCACACCACCGGGCTGCCGTAGCCCACGCGGTCGGGGTTGTGCAGCATGAGCAGGTCGAAGTGGTCCGCGCCGCACCGCTCGAGGCTCTTCTCGGCGGCCATGCGCAGGTAGTCGGCGTACTTCTCCGGCGCACGCAGCTGCGGGTCCGTGAAGCGCGGGAACCCCTTCGATCCCGCCCGCTCGCCCCGGTAGAAGTCGTGCCCGATCATCCCCACCAGCGCGTAGTCGCCGCGGGGCAGGTCCCGCAGGGCCCGGCCGACGGCGGTGTCGGCGGCGCCCTGCCCGTAGACGTCCGCGGTGACGACGGTGCCGATGTCGTCGCCGGGCCGGATGAGGGCGAGGTACCGCTCGTCGTCGAGCGCCTCGCCGAAGTGCATGAAGCGCCCACCGCTCCAGGAGCCGAGGGCGACGTGTCCGAGATCAGTCATCGCCGGAAGCGTCGCATCCCCGGGGCCCGGCGGGAAGGGCGAACGTCCGGGCCCGTGGGCGCTACCCTGACCGGCCGTGGATCCGGGTGACCACATCACGGCGCTCGCCTGCCGGGGCGTCGCCAAGGCCTTCCCCGGGGACGTCCTGGCGCTGGACGGCCTCGACCTCGACGTGCCGCGCGGCGCGTTCTTCGGCCTGCTCGGCCCCAACGGCGCGGGCAAGACCACCCTCATCCGCAGCATCGTGGGGCTCACCCGGCCGGACGGCGGGCACATCGAGGTGTTCGGGCGGCGCACGGACGGCGCCACCGCGGCGGAGAGCCGCCGGCTCATCGGGTACGCACCGCAGGACGCCGGCCTGGACCGCTTCGTGACGGTGCGGCGCGTGCTGGAGCTCCACGGCCGGTACTTCGGGATGACCCGGGGTGACGCCGCCGCGCGCACGGACGAGCTGCTGGAGGTGTTCGACCTCGCCGACAAGGCCACCGTGCTCCCCAACCGGCTGTCCGGCGGCATGAAGCGCCGCCTGGTGCTGGCCCGGGCCCTCGTGCACCGGCCGCCGCTGGTGATCCTGGACGAGCCCACGGCGGGCGTGGACATCGAGCTGCGCCTGGACCTGTGGCAGTACATCCGCCGGCTCCACGCCGACGGCACCACGATCCTGCTCACCACGCACTACCTGGAGGAGGCGGAGGCCCTGTGCGAGCGGGTCGCGTTCATCCGGGCCGGCCGCATCGCCGCGCAGGGGGAGCCGCCGGAGCTCATCAGCAGGTTCGGCGCGGAGCGCCTCGAGGACGTGTACCTGCGGCTGGTGGGCCGGTGAACGGCGGCGGTGATCTGCGGCGCGGCCAGTGGCTGGGCGTGCTGGCGCTGGTGGAGCGCGAGGTCGTGCGCCGCGTGGTGCGCCTGTGGCCGCAGACCATCGCCCCGCAGGTCACGGCGTCCGCCCTGTTCGTGGTGGTGTTCGGGCTGGCCCTGGGGAACTCGATCCGCACGGTCGGCGGGGTGCCGTACGAGCAGTTCATCGTCCCCGGCCTCACGCTCATGGGGGTCGCCACCGCAGCGTTCGCCAACAACGCGACCACGCTGTTCCAGGCCCGCAGCGACGGCTTCATCGAGGACCCGGTCTCCAGCCCCATGACCCCCGCCCAGCTGGCGGTGGCCTACACCTCCGGCGGCGTCATCCGCGGCCTGGTCATCGGGCTGCTCACCCTCGGGGCCGCCCGCGTGTTCGTGGCCTTCCCGCTGCGCCACCCCGCGGCCTTCCTGCTGGCGCTGCTGCTGGCCGCCCTCGCGTTCTCGGGCCTGGGGACGGTCGTGGGGCTGTACTCCCGCAGCTGGGAGCTGCAGTCCTTCGTGGGGAGCCTCGTGATCCAGCCGCTCGTCTTCCTGGGCGGCGTCTTCTACTCGGTGCAGTCCCTCGACGCCCCGTGGGAGGCCGTGTCGCACCTGGACCCCATCCTCTACATGGTCGAGGCGGGCCGGTACGGGCTGCTGGGACGCGCCGACGTGGATCCCTGGATCAGCTTCGGGGTGTCCGGCGGCCTGGCGGCGCTCATGCTCGCCTGGTCGTGGTGGCTGTTCGAGCGCGGCGAGGGCCTGCGCACCTGACGGTCAGTCGCCGCCGCCATCCGGCTCGCGCACCCACAGGTACGTGCAGTTGCGGCAGCGCACCACGTCGTCCTCGACCTCCTCGAAGTCCACCGCCCCGCAGGTGGGGCAGCGGTCGATGCGCCTGGGCGTCTCGTCCATCGGTTCCTCCCGGTCGGAGATCGCATCCTTCCATGCCCGTGGCCGCCCCGGGCGCCCGCTATCCTGCCCGGCGATGAACAGCCGCCGAAGCATCCTCGCCGTCGTGATGTCCACGACCGCCGTCGCCGCACTCGCCGGGTGCGGCTCCGACTCGTCCGCGGGCCCCTCCACCTCCACGGGCCCCAGCGTCGTGGAGGGATGCACCACCACGCCGCCCACCACGAAGAACGCCGCGAAGCAATACGACGCGGCTCCGGCGATGTCGATCGACACGACGAAGACCTACACCGCCACGCTGAGGACCTCGTGCGGCGACATCGTCATCCGGCTGGACGCCGAGAACGCGCCGAAGACCGTGAACAGCTTCGTGTTCCTGGCCCGCGAGAAGTTCTTCGACGGCACCACGTTCCACCGCGTGGTCCCGTCGTTCGTCATCCAGGGCGGCGATCCCACGGCCACCGGCACCGGTGGCCCGGGCTACGACATCGAGGACGAGCTGCCCACCGACGGCTACGAGATCGGCTCGGTGGCGATGGCGAACTCGGGCCAGCCGAACACCGGCGGCAGCCAGTTCTTCATCGTCACGGGCGCCAACGGCACGCAGCTGCCCAACCAGTACGCGCGGTTCGGCGAGGTCACCGACGGCCAGGACGCGGCGAAGCGCATCGAGTCGCTGGCGCCCCCGGGCAGCGACGCCAGCGATCCCGCGGCGCAGGTCCCGCGCCAGACCGCCTGGCTGTACTCGGTCACCGTCGACGAGCGGTAGCGCGCCCCGCCGGGTGTCCCGGCCGGGAGCCGTTTGCGGAGAACGGTGAACGCTGCTCTGATTTAGCCATGGCTAAATCACCCGAGGCGGACGGCGGGCCCCTCGTCGCGCACCACCGCGACCCCGACGTTCCGGTCGAGGCCGTCCTGCCGGGAGAGGCACGCGTCGCGGAGGCCGCCGAGCGGTCCCTGCGGTCCGAGGCCGGCGGGCTCCGCGGGCTCTGGCCGTTCCTCGGGCCCGCCTTCGTCGCCGCGGTGGCGTACGTCGACCCCGGGAACTTCGCCACGAACGTGGCCGCCGGCAGCCGGTACGGATACATGCTGCTGTGGGTCGTGCTGGCCTCGAACCTCATGGCCATGCTCATCCAGACGATGAGCGCCAAGCTCGGCATCGCGACGGGCATGAACCTGCCGGAGGTCTGCCGGCAGCGCTTCCCCAGGCCCGTGAGCATCCTGCTGTGGATCCAGGCGGAGCTCATCGCCATGGCGACGGACCTCGCCGAGGTGATCGGCGCGGCGCTCGGCCTGAACCTGCTGTTCGGCATCCCGCTGTTCCCGGCCGCCGTCATCGCCGGGGCGTTCTCGTTCGGGATCCTGGCCCTGCAGACCTACGGGGGCTTCCGCCGCCTGGAGGCCGTGATCGTGGGGTTCGTGGGCATGATCCTCGTGGGGTTCGCGGTGCAGGTGGCGCTCGCCGAGCCCTCCGGCTCGGGGGTCCTGGAGGGACTCGCCACGCCGCGCTTCGACGGGGGCGACAGCGTCATGCTGGCCGTCGGCATCCTCGGCGCCACCGTGATGCCGCACGTGATCTACCTGCACTCGGCGCTCACGCAGCGGCGCATCACCGGCCGGGACGACCGCGCCCGGCTGCGGATCTTCCGCTTCGAGCGCACCGACGTGATCATCGCGATGCTCATCGCCGGCGCGGTGAACATGAGCATGATCGTGATGGCCGCCGGGGTGTTCCACAGCCGCGGCCTCACCGGCGTGCAGGACATCGACCAGGTCTCCGACGGGCTGCGGGACATCGTGGGGCAGCACGCCTCCCTGGCGTTCGGCATCGCCCTGCTGGCCTCCGGGCTGTCGGCGACCTCGGTGGGCACCCTCGCCGGCCAGGTCGTGATGCAGGGCTTCATCCGGCGGCGCATCCCGGTCTTCGCGCGCCGCGCGGTCACCCTCGCCCCGGCCCTCCTCATCGTCGCGATCGGCGTGAACCCCTCGCAGGCCCTGGTGTGGAGCCAGGTGGCCCTGTCGTTCGGCATCCCCTTCGCCCTGATCCCCCTGGTCATGTTCTGCAGCAGCCGCGGGCTCATGGGGAACCTCGTGAACCGCCGTGCGACCACCGGCGCCGCGGTCGTGGTGGTGGCCCTCATCGTCTGCCTCAACGCGTTCCTGCTGCATCAGACCCTGCTGGGGTAGCCCGCGCACTACACTGCCCCCATGGCGACCCGCACGCATTCGGTCGAGGACTACCTGGAGGCGATCTACTTCCTCGCGTTCCCCGTGGGGGAGTACGGCCCCGTGGTGAAGGCCGGGCCGGCTCCGGCCGCCCGCGTCGCCGAGATGCTCAACGTCACGCCCCCCACGGCGAGCGAGATGATGAAGCGGCTCGAGGCGGAGGGGTACATCGAGCGCACCGGCCGGCGTCCGCTGCTCACCGACAAGGGGCGCGCCGAGGCCGAGCGGGTCGTGCGGAACCACCGCATCATCGAGCGGTTCCTCACGGACTTCATGGGCTACAGCCCGGCGGAGTCCCACGAGCACGCCGACGCGATGGGCGACGCCTTCACCGACGAGATGGTCGAGCGCCTGGCCGAGCGCCTCGGCCACCCCGACCGCTGCCCGCACGGCTGGCCGGTCGACCCCTCGCACGAGCAGAGCGAGAACCAGGAGCTGCGGCCGTTGTCGTCGGTGCCGGCGGGCGACGCCGTCACCATCGTGCGCCTCGCCGAGCACGACGGCGACCTCCTGCACTGGTTCTACGACCGCGGGCTGGTGCCGGGCACCGGGGTGGTGGTCGAGGAGGTCGCCCCCGCCGCCGGGGAGATCCGCATCCGCTTCGGGGACGGCTCCCAGGTGATCGGCGAGAAGGCCGCCGCCGGGCTGTTCGTGCGGACCGGCTAGGCCCGGGCCGGCGGCGCGGCCGCCAGGAACCCGGGGTTCGCGCAGTCGCCGTGGGGGCGGTGCTCGAACGTCCGCTCGATCACGCACCGGCAGATCGCCAGCGGCTCCCGTCGCACGCGCAGCGCCCCGAAGCCCGCGCGGGTGCGCTGCAGGGCGGTGAACGCGTCGATGTCGATCTCCACCGAGAACACGCCCTCCAGGCAGCCCATCACCGGGCGTCCGGCGCGGTCGTACGAGTAGAGCCGCGTGCATCCGGACTCCAGGCAGCCGGACGGGTACACCAGCCGCTCGCACGCCACGGGGCACAGGCGGCACGAGCCGGCGCTGTCGGCCACGGTGGGTCCCCCGGCGATGGGTGCCGGGCCCTCGCGATGGATGTGTCCGTCGTCCCGCAGCGGGCGGTCCTCCCGGAAAACGTCGAGCGGCGCCCTCTCAGCGCCGCACGAATGACCGTAGCGGACCGTTTCCCGCCTCGCCATCCGGTCCGTCCGCCATCCGTGCCCGCCCCGGATGCGGGACGCCGGCACCGGCACTACCCTGCCGGAATGCTGCGGGACGTCCAGGCACTGGCGGTCCGGCGGGGCCTGCTGGCCGCCGCCGCGCTCACCGCCACCGTCGCCGCCCACCACGCCGCAACCGGGCACACCGGGATGTACGCGGGCACACCGGCGCTGTGGCTCGGGATCGTCGCCGTTGCGATGCTCGCGGGGTCACGCGCGGGGCGGTTCCGGCCCCGTGGCCCCGGCACCGCGGCGGTCACGCTGGCGGCGGCGCAGCTCGCCGCGCACGCGGTGCTCACCCAGGCCCCCTGGGCCCTCGGACTCACCGGCCACGCCCACGTCCCGCTCGTCACGCCCGGCGCGCTGATCGCCCACGCCGCGGCGGCGCTGCTGCTCGCGGTCCTGCTCACCGGGACCGACACCGCGCTCGCCGCCCTGTGCGGCGCCGCCCGGCGCATCGCCGCCGCCATGCGGGGCGGCCGCCCGGGCGCCCCGTGCCCCGGCGGCCGGGCGCCCGCCGCCGCCGGCCTGCGCGCACGCCGTGCCCGGGTGCCGGTCCGCGCGCCCCGCGGTCCTCCCGTCCCCGTCGTGGCCTGAACCGTTCCGCCCGGCAGGCCGCCGGGCCCCACGATCCGGAGGACCCACGTGACCCGCACCATCCGCACGGCGGCGCTCGGCGCCGCCGCCATGCTCGCCGTCGCCGCCCCCGCCGCGATGCCGCACGCCGAGCTGGTGAAAACCACCCCCAAGGCCGGCAGCACGGTGAAGAAGCTCCCGAGGGTGATCACCCTCACCTTCGGCGAGGCCATCGGGCGGGCGTACCCCGCCACCGTGAGGCACGACACCATGAACCACGCCACGCGGACCCGGGTGAACCCGCGGAACCGCAGGCAGGTGCAGATCTTCACCTCCGGGAACATGGCCGAGACCTTCACCGTGCGCTGGCGCGTGCTGTCCGTGGACGGCCACGGCGTGCGCGGCGCCTTCCGCTTCAGGGTCTCCGGCCGCTGAGCACCGCTCCCGCGGGTCCGGCGGTCGCCCGCCGGACCCGCGGGAGGTCAGCGGACCAGGCAGCCCTCGCCGAAGAGGGTCTTCAGGGACGCCTGCAGGCTCCCGTGCTGCGGGTCGACCCGGAACGCGCTGCCGAAGCGGTACCGGATGGGGCCATCCTCGGTGTCCATCACCATCACCACCGGGGCCTCGCCCGGGTGGTCGATGAGCAGCTGGCGCAGCTGCGGGAGCATGCTCACGCCCAGCCGTGACGCGTGGACCCGCAGCGTGAGGCGGTCCTCCTCGAGGTCCGGGTCGGGCTCGAACGGCGTGACGGTGCGGGCCACCAGCTTGGTCTCGCCCTCGCCCTTCTGGTCCACGCGCCCGCCGATGAGGACGATGGCGTCCTCCCGCAGCAGCTCGCGGGCCTCCGTGTAGACGTCCGGGACCACGACGACCTCGACGCTGCCCTCCAGGTCGTCGAGCCGCAGGAACAACATGGGCTCGCCCTTGCGGGTGGTGATGGCCTTCACCGAGCCGATGATCCCGCCGAGCGTGATGAACTCCCCGTCGCCGCGCTCCCCCAGGGCCCCCAGGCCGCAGGTCACGGCCCGCCGCAGCTGCCGGCGGCAGTCCTGCAGCGGATGGCTGGAGACGTAGAGGCCCAGGGCCTCCTTCTCCAGCAGCAGGAGCTCCTCCTTGGGCATCTCGCGGGCGGGGACCGGCGGGTCGAGGTCCAGGGCGGGCCCGTCGTCGGACGCGGCGAGCAGGCCGAACAGCGACTCCTGGCCGGCGGCGGCGTCGCTGCGGGCCTTCGCCGCGGCGCCCATCGCCTGCGGCAGGGCCTCCAGCATCCCGAAGCGCGTGTTGCCGGTGGAGTCCAGGGCGCCGGCCTTGATGAGGCTCTCCAGCGCGCGCTTGTTCACCTGCGCCTGGTCGACGCGGCGGCAGAAGTCGTAGATGGAGTCGAACCGGCCGCCGCTCTCGCGCGACGCCAGGATCGCGGCGACCGCGTTGTCGCCCACGCCCTTCACCGCGGTGAGCCCGAACCGGATCTCGCCCGGGGCCGTGACCGCGAAGTCCGCGCGCGACCGGTGCACGTCGGGCGGCAGCACCGACAGGCCCATGTCCTGGGAGGCGGACACGTAGAACGGCACCCGGTCCTTGGTGTCCATCACCGACGACAGCAGCGCCGCCATGTACTCGGCCGGGTGGTTGCACTTCAGGTAGGCGGTCCGGTACGCCAGCAGGGCGTAGCAGGCGGCGTGGCTCTTGTTGAACGAGTAGTCGCCCGCGGCCTCGCAGAGCGCCCACAGGTCCTCCGCCACCCGCTTCTGGGTGCCGTTCCCGATGCAGCCCTCGATGAACTCGTCCTTGAGGGACGCCATGAGGTCCTTGTCCTTCTTGCCCACGGCCTTCCGCAGGTCGTCGGCGCGGGACGGCGTGAAGCCGGCGATCACCCGGGAGATCGCCATGAGCTGCTCCTGGTAGATCGCGACGCCGTACGTGGGGCCCGTGATGGGCTCCAGGCGCGGGTCGGCGAACTCCACCTTGGCGGGATCGCGCTTGTTCCGGGCGTAGGTGGGGATGAACGCCATGGGGCCCGGCCGGTACAGCGCGACCAGGGCGATGAGGTCGGCGAACTCGGTGGGACCCACCTCCCGGAGGGCGTCGCGCATGCCGCTGGACTCGAACTGGAACACCCCGAGGGCGTCGCCCTTGGCGAGCATCCGGTACGTGGCCCGGTCGTCGAGGCTCACCGCCTCGATGTCGACCACCTGGCCCGTGGTCTCCTCGACGAGCGCCAGGCACCCCTGGATGACATCGAGGTTCCGGAGGCCCAGGAAGTCCATCTTCAGGAGGCCGAGGGCCTCGACGTCGTGGTCCGGGACCTGCGTGACGACGTTGCCCTCGTCGTCCAGGCGCACCGGGATGTAGTCGGTGACGTCGCCGGGTGCGATGACCACGCCGGCGGCGTGGACGCCCTCGTTGCGAACCAGCCCCTCCAGGGGCCGCGCCGTGTCGACGATCGTGCGGACGGCCTCGTCGGCGTCGTAGGCGTCGGCGAGCTCGCCGCCCGGCTTCATCGCGTCCTCGAGCCTGATGCCGATGGGGCGCTCGGGGACGAGCTTGGCGATGCGGTCCACCTGGCCGTAGCTGAAGCCCAGCACCCGTCCGGCGTCGCGCACCACGGCACGGGCCAGCAGCTTGCCGAAGGTCCCGATGCGGGCCACCGCGCCGTCGCCGTACCTCTCGGTGACGTACCGCACCACGCGGTCGCGGCCCGCGACGGCGAAGTCGGTGTCGATGTCGGGCATGGACTTGCGGCCCGGGTTGAGGAACCGCTCGAACAGGAGGTCGTGCTCCAGGGGGTCCAGGTCCGTGATGCGCAGCGTGTACGCCACCAGGGACCCGGCGGCCGACCCGCGGCCCGGCCCCACGGCCACGCCGTTCTCGCGCGCCCACCGGATGTAGTCCCACACGATGAGGAAGTACGAGGAGAAGCCCATCTCCTCGATCACGTCCAGCTCGAACCGCAGACGCTCCTCGGCGCCGTTCGGCATCTCCCGCCCGTACCGCATCCCCATGCCCTCGCGGCACAGGCGCTCCAGGTACTCGGTGGGGCTCGAGCCGTCCGGCACCGGGAAGCGCGGCAGCCGGGTCTCGCCGATGGGCAGCTCCAGCGCCTTGCAGCGCTCGGCGATCTCGCAGCTCACCGGGATGGCGTCCACGAAGTCCGGCAGGGCCCGCACCATCTCCTGGGAGGTCTTGAGGTAGAACTCCTTGGTGCTGAACCGGAAGCGGTTGGGGTTGGACAGCACGTCGCGGGTCTGGATGGCCAGCAGCGCCTCGTGGGCGTCGGCGTCGTGCTGGCACACGTAGTGCGCGTCGCAGGTGGCGACCATGGGCTGGCCGGCGTCGCGGGCGATCTTCCGGAGCTCCGTGTTGATGCGGTCCTGCACGGGGATCCCGGAGTTCTGGATCTCCACGTACACGTCCTGCGGCCCGAAGATCTGGACCAGGTTGTCCAGCTCGCGGCGGGCGCCGGGCAGGTCGTCCTGCTCCACCAGCCCGCAGACGGTGCCGGACAGGCACCCGGTGAGGGCGATGATGCCCTCCGAGTACCGCGACATGACCTCGTAGTCCACGCGCGGCCGGCGGTGGTAGCCCTCGAGGTAGCCCGCGGAGCACAGCTTGATGAGGTTGTAGTACCCCTGGGTGGTCTCCGCCAGGAGCGTGATGTGCGCCCGCTTCTCGCGCGTGGGGCGGGCGTGGCGGTCGGGCACCAGGTACGCCTCGAGGCCCACCACGGGGGTGATGCCGCGCTTCTTGGCGGACCGGTACAGCTCCACCGCGCCGCTCATGACCCCGTGGTCGGTGAGGGCGGTGGCCCACTGCCCCATCTCCTCCACGCGGTCCAGCAGGCGGCCGATCCTGCAGGCCCCGTCCAGGATCGAGTAGTCCGAGTGGACGTGCAGGTGGACGAAGGGGGGTGCATGTGCCATCGGTCGCCCAGACTAGCTCGGCCCTCGGACCCCAACAACGACGAAGAACGCTGAATGCGGGGGATTCGCCGGCCGTCAGACACTACGGGTGGTGCCCGGCCGCGCCGGGCACCACCGCGCCGGATCAGACCGCGATCGCCCCGAACCGCCCGGCCCGGAAGTCCTCGTACGCCTGCCGGATCTCGTCCTCGCTGGTCATCACGAACGGCCCGCGCGCCACCACCGGCTCGTCGATGGCCTCGCCGCTCAGCACCAGCAGCACCGCGTCCCCGGCGGCCTCGACCGCCACGTCGCCGCCGTCGCCGTCCAGCAGCACCATGCGACCCGCCGTCACGGGCTCGCCGCCGTCGACGCTCACGGCGCCGCGCAGGACCACCAGCCCCGCCGTCCAGCCCGGTCGCAGCGGCAGCGCCGCGGGCCGGCCGCCGGCCAGCCGGACGTCCCAGACGTCCATGGGCGTGAAGGTGCGGGCCGGGCCCTCGCGCTCGGCCAGGGTGCCGGCGATCACCCGTACGCGTCCGGCGCCGTCCGGCAGGTCCACCGAGGGGATGTCGGACTCCAGGATCGTCTGGTACCCGGGCGCCGCGTTCTTGTCGGCGGACCGCAGGTTCACCCACAGCTGCGCCATCTCCAGCGTGCCCCCGTCGCGGGTGAACGCCTCGGAGTGGAACTCCTCGTGGAGGATCCCGGACGCGGCGGTCATCCACTGCACGTCCCCGGGCCCGATGCGCCCGCCCGCACCCGTGGAGTCCCGGTGCTCCAGCTCACCCTCGTAGACGATGGTGACCGTCTCGAACCCGCGGTGCGGGTGCACGCCCACGCCCCTCGGGTGCTCCGCGGGGCCGAACCTGGTCGCCGACGCGTGGTCGAGCATCAGGAACGGGCTCAGCCGCCCGCCGGTCGACCCCGGCGTGAACACCGTCCGCACCGGGAATCCGTCGCCCACCCAGTGGGTGCCCGACCCCTCGTGAATGCCGAGGACCTTCCGCATCGTTCCGCCCTCCTCGCACCGGCCCCTCGGGGGCCATGTGGTTGATCGTGCAACCATCTTGGACCCCAAAGCTTGCTTCGTCAAGTACCTGGCGGGCGGCGGCTACTCCCCGGCGGGCTCCGGGACGTGGTGCCGCAGCGCCAGCAGGCCCCACTCGCCGCCCACCACCAGGATCTCCCCGTCCTCCGACCACGCCCCGCACCGGGCGAACCGGATGAACCGCACCACCGCGCGGTCGGCCACCCGGACGATCGCCAGGCCGTTGTAGCGCGGCGGCTCCACGACCCCCACGGCGGCGTACGCGCCGTCCGGGGAGCGCACGGCGTTCGCCGGCAGGTCGCCCTGTGCGAGGTCGTCGATGAGGGCGTCGGCCTCCAGGCCGCCGGCCGGGTCCTCCTGCGGCCGTTCCTCGGCGCTCACCGACAGGCCGGGCACGGCCCACGTGCGGCGCACCATGCGGCTCACGCCGGTCACGCCGCCCGGCACGGTGGCCAGCCGCAGGGCCGGCTCCCGCGCGCCGGTCACCACGCGCACCGGCCCGGTGCCGGCAACCGAGGAGCCGGTCTCGAGCCCTGCGAGCGTGAGCGCCGTTCGCGGCGGCGGCGAGATCATGAGGCCGTTCGGCGGCTCGGCACGCCGGCGTCCCGGCAGGCCGCCGCGGCGCTGCAGGACCTCGAGGACGCCGGACCACGGGCCCGGGTCGTCCGGCACGACGGGCGGGGGCTGCAGCGGGCGGGTGCTCATCGTTCCTCCACGGTTCCGGCCAGGGCGAGCCCCCACGGCCCGCCGATCGCGATCCTGCCGCCGGCCGCCAGCGCGATCGCGGTGGCGCCCGAGATCCTCGCGGCCACGGCGCCGTCGGCCGCCCGCACCACCGCCGAGGCGTCCCCCCCGGCGATCGCGGCCCACGCGCCGTCGGCGGCGATCCCCAGCGTGCGCGGCGCGCCCACCGGGGACGGCCACGGCGCGCCGGGGCCGTCCGGGCCGTGCAGCCGCAGCATGCCGTCGTCGTGCACGGCCAGCGCGAGCGGGGCCCGCGAGGCCCCCGCCAGCATCCGCACGGCCGGGAGCGGGTCCCCGTCGTCCAGGCGGCCGCCGCGCGCGATCACCAGGCCCCGGTCGCCCGCGTACGCGAGCGCCTCCGCGGGGCCCGGGTGCTCCGCGAGCACCTGCCCGTCGGCGATGGCCCCCTCCCGCACCACCCCGTCGCCGGCGACGGCGATGCGCAGGCCGTCGGGAGCGATCGCGACCGGGCCGTCGCCCAGATCCGGCAGGCGGTCCCCGATGGAGGGCAGCACCACCGCCCGCCAGCCGTCTCCGGCCCGCAGCAGGGCGGCGTTCGCCTCGGCCGCCCCGAGGGCCTCCGACATGCCGGGGGGCCGGCGGTCGAACGCCTGCGCGAGCTCGGGCACCAGCACGGTGCGCACCATCCCCGGGCCGTGGGTCACCAGGATCCGCCCGGACGCCGTGGCCTGCATCGCGTCGGTGGGGTACGGGCCGGCGACCTGCAGCGCGATGGGCGGGGCGTCCAGCACCGTCACGCCCTGCGGGGCGGCGACGGGCGTGAGCCGCAGCCCGTCCG
>JADLHW010000102.1 GCA_020848615.1 Thermoleophilia bacterium | reverse complement strand
TGAGCGTGGTGGAGAGCTTCGCCGCGTGGTCCCTCATCCGCATCCTCACGGCGGTGCCCATCACCCCCGGCGGCCTGGGGGTGGTGGAGCTGGGGCTCACCGGCGCGCTGGTGGGGTTCGGCGGCGACCAGGAGCCGGTGGTGGCGGCGGTGCTCGCCTACCGGGTGCTCACGATGGTGCCGCCCATCGCCCTCGGCGGGCTGTGCCTGGCGATCTGGCGGCGGCTCGCGCCGCGGGAGCCCGATCCCGCTCAGGGATCGTAGGTGAACAAGTAGAGGAGTGGCGTCGGTCACGTCGGAGGCTGTGAGGGTGATCGACGAGGCGGCGATCGGGGAGCGTTTTCGGGCTCTGGCGGGGGAGCTGGATGAGCGCCGGCGGCGGCTGTGGGCGGCCGCCGCCGGCGCGGGCGGCCGGTCGGGGCGGGATCGCGGCGGTGGCCAGGGCGAGCGGGATGGATGAGGAGACGATCCGCCGCGGGGTGCGCGAGTTGGAGTCCGGTGAGCGCCTTGCGCCGGGGCGGGTGCGTCGGCCCGGTGGCGGGCAATAGCCCCTCACCCAGACAGACCCGACGCTGCTGGCCGACCTGGAGGCGCTGGTGGATCCCGAGAGCCGCGGCGACCCTGTGTTGCCCTTGCGCTGGACCGCCAAGAGCGTGCGCAATCTCGCCGATGCCCTTGCTGGGCTATATCAGCGGGTCGGAGCACCCAGGGATCTCGTCCGGAGGCGAGAGACATCTGCTGCGCCTTCAGGAACTCGTCGGACTCCACGGGATGTCACCGTGGGCGGTTGGGTCCCAGTTGATGACGCCGAGATCGACGATGAGTCGGGTGACCCGGTCATGCGCGTCGTGGGCGAGGTAGATGGTGCATGGCCCCGTGAAGGATGCGACCGCCAGGACCGACCCCGCCGGCCCGTAGTCGACGAGCACCGGTTCACCGCCGTAAACGTCCTCGATGCGGTCCCCGTCATGGTTGAGGTCCGTGAAGGTCTCGGGTGCCCCGACGCCGATGCGACCGTAGTAGGGGTCGAGGACGCCGCCCTCGTCGTGCCGGCCGGGGGGCAGCACCCCCCAGCGGGTGATCGGCGCGTCGGGGATCAGCGGGACATCGACCGCGGCGTTGAACGGTTCGCGGACCAGGGGATGGGTGGCGGTCACCACCCACACCGGTGCGGTGGTCGGCACGGGGGTGGCCTGGGCGTATGCGATGGGGTCGGTGTCATCGTCGGGATCGCATACGCCGATGTGCCCGCCGGGCAGGTGAAGGTCCCCGACGTGGATGACCTGGCTGATGCGCCATGGCACCGGGCCGTCGGCCCACTCGGGGCGCGGCAGGTCCGGGTCGCTGAGCAGACCCGCCAACGGCGGGTCGATGCGCCGGTCCCGGAGAGCCACCTCGACGAGCCGAGCCCGGTGGCCGGGTGGACCGGAGATCTCCAGCAGGTCCCGCAGGCACCGCGCCTCACGCTCGTCCTGAGGCGACCACCAGTACAGCCCGGCGTCCCGGTGCGGGTCGTCGGTGAGGTAGGACCGCAGGTTCTTGGCGACATCGCGGATCAGCCTGTCGTCCATCGCCGTTCCGTACACGCATGCCATGTGCACCTGGGCGGCCGCGCTGGAGATCGGCGGGGCGGTCTCCGCCGGTGACCCGCTGCGCAGCCTCTCGAGCAACTTCGGGCGAGGTGCCAGACGGGCCTCGGCCAGTGCCCGGAACCGCAGCCGCCAGTCCTGCTCAGCCCACCCCGCCCCTCCCGGCCCCGGACCGGGCAACCATGGGTTGATCAGCTTCGCGTACCAGTTCTGGCTACCGGGGGAGTGTTGGGCGACCAGGGGGAACCACGCCGCCCCGGCCGGCCCGGGCAGCGTGAACAGCGTCCTTGCCAGCAGCGTGACCCCATGGCGTCCCATCAGATCAAAAGGCCCATCCTCGCCGACCAGGTAGTCGGTGAGGCGCTCGGCGGCGTGCCGTGTCAACCAGACGACGAGCTCCGTCTCCGGAGGCTCTCCCGGGCCCGGGCACCGGATGAGCGCATCAAGTAACGCCCCCGCCAGACGCCCCACATCAGCCCCCGGAAGATCCCCGACCGCCCGGACACCCGGCCACGCCCGGCTCCCATCCAACTCACGGAGCATCTCGGTGGGACGACCGAACGCGTCGTAGGGCCACGACCCATAGCCGGGGAACTCCGTGGATAGGGCATGGATCACGGCCTCGACCAGGCTATCGACGCTGCCGAGGTCCGCCCCATCGAAAGCGGGAATGCTGACGACACGACCCATGACCAGGTCGCTCGCGAGGCCTGCAAGGTCTGATTCCCACACGCTCAACCTCCAGTCCCAGGTCGACCTCGGTCCCTTCCGCTCGTCCGTCGCCGACTGACGAGCCGCCAACGTCGTCCCTCGTCGCACGGGCAGCTGCCAATGGAGGTCATAGCGCACCACTCGTTGACTCGCGCCCAGCGCACTGCGGACCGAGGCGCGCTGAGAGCGACGGCTTGCACTGGCCCCAGAGCGACGGTGGTCATCCGCGGCCAGACGCGGCGCCAGGCGGTCTGCCCGGCTCATGTACCGGCGCCGTACCTGCACTCGTTTCACCTCGATCAAGGTCGTGGGGATCGACCTCAGCAGCGACGCGCTATCCGGTGCATATTGCGGGCCGACGGGGCGCGGCGGCCGGCGTCGAGGATGCGCTCCAGATCGTGCGGCGCGATGGGACGCGGCTCGAACGCGCGCACGTCGCGGCGGGCACGGAGGGCATCCCAGGTCTCCATGCGCGGATCCTGGCTGGAGCGGTGTGCGGGCGCCCTCAGCCGGCGGCCGGGTCGTCCAGCCGGTAGCCCACGCCGGGCAGGGTGACGATCAGGCGTGGACGGCGGGGATCCGCCTCCACGGCCC
>JADLHW010000101.1 GCA_020848615.1 Thermoleophilia bacterium | reverse complement strand
CGCATCTGCTGGCTGGGGTACGGCGACCGGCACCGCGCCGGCCTGGCCTTCAACGACCTGGTGCGCGGCGGGGAGGTACGGGCGCCCATCGTGATCGGCCGCGACCACCTGGACTCCGGTTCGGTGGCGTCCCCCTACCGGGAGACCGAGGGCATGCGGGACGGCTCCGACGCCATCGCCGACTGGCCGCTGCTGAACGCCATGCTCAACGTCGCGTCCGGG
Source organism: Thermoleophilia bacterium (assembly GCA_020848615.1). Lineage (GTDB taxonomy): Bacteria > Actinomycetota > Thermoleophilia > Miltoncostaeales > Miltoncostaeaceae. The sequence goes on along the minus strand of JADLHW010000101.1, from coordinate 2,631 downwards.
GCGGCGTGGGTGGCGCTGCACCACGGCGGCGGCGTCGGGATCGGGCGGTCCATCCACTCGGGTGCCCAGGTGCTCGCCGACGGCACCGACGAGGGCGCCGAGCGCCTGCGGCTGGTGCTCACCAACGACCCGGGCACCGGGGTCATGCGGCACGCGCACGCCGGGTACGAGGAGGCGCTGGACCACGCCCGCGCCACCGGGATGGACCTGCCGGGCATCACGACGTGACCGTCCTGCTCGCCCCCGAGGTGGTGCTCGACGCCGACGGCCCGCGCCGGGGGCTGGCGGTGGAGCTCGACCCGGAGGCCGGCGTCGTCACGGCGGTGGGCCCCGCCCGGGAGGGTGCGGTGCCGATGCCGGGCCGGGTGCTGATGCCGGGCGTCACGAACGCCCACAGCCACGCCTTCCAGCGCGACCTGCGCGGCGTGGTGGAGCGCGCCTCGCCCGAGGGCCGGGACGACTTCTGGAGCTGGCGCACCGCGATGTACGACCTCGCCGGGCGCCTGGACCCCGACGCGATGGAGGACGTCGCCCGGCGCACGTACCGGGAGATGCGGGCCGCCGGGTTCACGACGGTGGGGGAGTTCCACTACGTGCACCACCGGCCGGACGGGATCCCGTACGAGGATCCCAACGCGCTGGCCATGCGGGTGATCGCCGCGGCGGAGGCGGAGGGGATCCGTATCGTGCTGCTGCTGGTCGCCTACGCGCGGGCCGGCGCCGGGCGCCCGCCGGAGCCGGGCCAGCGGCGGTTCTGCGACCCCACGGTGGACGCCTACCTGGAACGGCTGGAGGACCTGCGCCGCCGCGTCGCCGGCCGGCCGCGGGTGACGGTGGGCGCCGCGCCGCACTCGGTGCGCGCCGTGCCCCGGGACTGGCTGGAGGCGATCGCGGCCCACTGTGACCGGCACGCGCTGCCGCTGCACGTCCACGCCTGCGAGCAGCGACGGGAGATCACCGAATGCGTCGCCGAGCACGGCGTGCGGCCGGTGGAGCTGCTGCACCGCACGGGGGCGCTGGGTCCCCGCACGGCGGTGGTGCACGGCACCCACGCCGACAACACGGAGATGGACCTGCTCGCCGGTTCGGGCGCGACGGTGTGCGCCTGCCCCGCCACCGAGGCGGACCTGGGCGACGGGTACGTCCCCGCGGAGGCCCTGCACCGCCGCGGCGTGCCGGTGTGCGTGGGCAGCGACGCCAACGGCCGCATCGACCCGTTCGCCGAGCTGCGGGAGCTCGAGCTCATCGCCCGCCGCACCGCGGAGCGCCGGAACGTGCTGGTGACCCCCGGGGAGGCCGGCCCCACCCCCGGGCTGCTGCGCGCCGCATGGGTACACGGGCCGCGTGCGCTGGGCCTGCCGGAGGCCCGCATGGCCCCGGGGGCACCCGCGGCCCTGATCGCCCTGGCCCTGCGCCACCCGCGCATCGCCGGCGTCGCCGACGCGCACCTGGCCGCGGCGGTCGTGTTCGCCGGCGGGCCGGAGCTGGTGCGTGAGACGTGGATCGGGGGACGGGCATGAGCACGCTGTCGGTGCACGGCGCGGCCCAGGTGCTGCGGCCGCCCGAGCACGGCCTGCCGCACCTGCGCGGCACGGATGCGAACCGCATGGCCCTCGCCCCCGGCGGGGTGGCCTGCCGGGACGGCCGCATCACGGCCCCGGAGGACGACCCGGCGGCGGACGTCCGCATCGACGCCTCGGGCGGGGCGCTCCTGCCGGGCCTGGTGGACTGCCACACCCATCTGCCGTTCGCCGGGTGGCGGGCGGAGGAGTACGCGATGAAGGTGGCGGGGGTGCCGTACGCGGAGATCTCCCGGCTCGGGGGCGGCATCCGCTCCAGCGCCCGCATGCTCGCGGAGGCGTCCGACGACGACGTGCTCACCCAGGCCCGTGGCCTGGCCGCCGAGATGCTGCGGCTGGGGACCACGGCGTTCGAGTGCAAGAGCGGCTACGGCCTGTCCCTGGAGGCGGAGCGCCGGCAGCTGGCCCTCGCCGCGTCGCTGGGCGCGGCGGCCCCGCAGCCCACGACCGTGACGGCGCTGATCGCGCACGCGGTGCCGGAGGGGTTCACGGCGGGGGAGTGGCTCGACGCCGTGGAGGGTGCGCTGGACGACCTGCTCGCGGCGGCCCCGGTGACGGCGCTGGACTGCTTCATCGAGTCCGTGGCGTTCGGCAACGACGCGCTGGAGCGGGTGGGCGCGATGGCCGCCGCCCGCGGCCTGGCGCTGCGCGCCCATGTGGAGCAGCTGGGCTGCCATCGCTCCGTTCCCGTCGCGCTGGCCGCCGGGGCCCGCAGCGTGGACCACCTGTCGATGATCCACCCCGACGACGTCGCCCCACTCGGTCGCGCGGAGTGCGCGGCGGTGCTGCTGCCCTCGGCGGAGCTGCTGAACGACGAGCACGCCGCCCCGGGCCGGGCGCTCCTGGACGCCGGCGCCATCGGGGTGCTGGCCACCGACCTCAACCCGGGCACCTCGCCCGTCGCATCCCTGCCGCTGGTGATCGGCCTTGCGGTGCGCCGCTACCGCTGGACACCGCTGGAGGCCCTCGCCGCGGTCACCCTCAACGCCGCCTGGGTGATGGGCCTGCAGGACGCGGCCGGGTCGCTGGAGCCCGGCAAACGGGCGGACCT
>JADLHW010000100.1 GCA_020848615.1 Thermoleophilia bacterium | reverse complement strand
GCTGTGAGCGCGTGCACGCGCGCCTTCAGACGGACACCCGCGTCGCCTTCACCGTTGACCTCGTCCCGCAAGAGGCCGCCGACGACGCCCCGAGGATCCGGATCTTCAAAGCGCCCCAGCGTCTGTGGCCGGGCCGGCCAGCGCTCCCCAGAAGAGCTGGCTGGACGGCACGGCCGCGGCCCGCCAGGGCCGCCGCGGTTCCCGCCGCCCCCGCCCGCCGGAGTGTGCAATTGGACACGCGCATGTGAGCTTCTATGTCAACGCGGTTAGCCCTGGGGCGCCTCCTGGAGGCGTCCGGCGTCTGCCAGGAGTTGCCGGTAGAGGACGTTGGACAGGCGGCGTTTGAGGGCTCTGAGGGCGTGCAGGGTGCCGTCGCCGCTGGCGCGGCGGCGTTGGTAGTACTCGCGTCCGGGGCCGGGGTGGCGGATCGGGGTGAGGGCCATGTGGTGGATGGCGTGGTTGAGGCGCCGGTTGCCCTGGCGGCTCAGACGCATGCGGGTGGTGTTGCCTGAGGATGCCGGGATGGGGGCGGTGCCGTTTGCGGCGGCGAACGCGTCCCGGGTGGGGAAGCGGGTGATGTCCCCGACCTCTCCGAGGATGCGGGCGGCGTTGATGGTGCTGATCCCAAGCAGCCCGGTGATCGTGGTTCCGCAGGAGCGCACCATCGTGGTGAGGGTCCGATCCAGGTCGGTGACCTCGGTGGTGATCGCGGTGATCCGCGCCAGGCGCCGGCGGGCGATCTCCGCCTGAGGCCGGGGATCACCCCGCAGGGCCTTGGCGGTGTTGGTCAGGCCGCGGCGGTGGCGCAGGGCGCCGGGTGGGGTGTGGATCTCGAGCATCGCCAGGTCCCGGTACAGGCGGTTGATGGTGCGGGTCCGTTCGACAAGCAGCGTGCGTCGGTAGTCGACGATCAGCTTGAGCTGGCGGTTGATGTCATCCCGGCGGATCGGCGGCAAGCCCTGCTCGCGGGCCACCACGCGGGCGATGGCAAGGGCATCCCGGGGGTCGCTGCGCCCCCCACCGCGCAGGCGGCGTCGTTCCCGGGCGGTGTAGTGGCCGGGGACCTCCCGGACATCCAGCCCGGCCTCGGTGAGGCTCCAGGCAAGGCGCAGTCCCCAGTTGCCGCCACCCTCGATCCCGACCCGGGTCGGGACCTCGGTGAGCTCGGCGAGCCAGCCCAGCAGCCGGGTGTTGCCGGCCGGGCTGTTGGGCACCCTGACCCGGGTGACCTCGGCTCCCAACTGGTCGACCACGCACACCGCAAAGCTCGCGGCGTGGGCATCGATCCCGCAGACCAACATCGGCGTTGACCCCCTTGTCGTGTGGCGCGTGGCCCCGGCAGGCCGGGTGCGGACGCGCACACATCTCTGGGATCAAGGCTCCCGCGCTTCTATCAAGCGACGCCGCACCGGCCCGCCAGGACGAGTCGGGAGCGGGCAATCACTACCTCTAGGCCTGGATACGACCGGCAGGCAATTGTCGAGCCACACTCCCGGCCCGTACCGACGAGGCTAACCCCCTCCGGCACCCCGAGCATCACAGAGATGCAATTGCACACTCCCCCCCGGGCCACGAAGCCGTCCTCAAGATCTGGATGACGGAGGGTCCACGAACCCCCGTGCTCCGGCGGAGCGACGGCGGCTCCCCGACGACGGACGCCGCCCGAACCGGGCGCCTCCCGGGCGTCCCTCGGCACATCGACGTGACCGATCCCCCGCTGTGAGCGCGTGCAATTGAACGCGTGGATGTCCAATTGCACACTCCCCCACCGCCGGGGCCGGACCGGCGGACGACGCGGATGCGATCACGATGGCGATGTCCATCTGGATGCGCGCGTGTGCAATTGACGCACGGCACGCCGTGGGCGGCGTGGGTCAGGAGGCGTCGGCGACGCCGACGCTGACGCTCACCGACAGGCCCGGGACGATCGACGTCCAGGGGTGGGAGCGGACGGCACCGGCGATGCGGGCGGCGCACGCCGCGCCCTCGTGTGGGGAGACACCGGGCAGACCCACCAGGAGCTCGTCCGCGGCGGAGCGGGCGACCAGGTCGCCGCGACGGCAGGCGGCGGCGATGAGACCGGCCACCGTCGCGATGACACGATCACCCACCGGCGCGCCGAACCGGGCGGCGAGCTCGGGGAACCGGTCGACGCCCACGGTCACCACCGCATACGGCATGCCGGACCCGGCGACGGCGTCCATGCGCTCCCGGAACGCGGCGACCGTGAGGGCCCCGCTCACCGGATCCCGGTCGACCGGGCGCTCGACGCGATCCGGACGGGGCGGCGCGTCACGGTCGCCGGGTTCCGCGCCGCGGAACCGCCGGTGCGCCGCCAGGGCGTCCGCGAGGTGCGCGGAGGCCTCCAGGTGCTGGGTGCGCTCCACCCGCAGGGCGCAGTGCACCTCGGCGAGGGCGGACCGAAGGTCCCCGAGCATCTCGTGGGCGTTCGCCCGCTCCAGGTGGATCCAGCTCGAGCGGTCCCCGGCGATGTCGTCCAGCGGGGTGCGGAGGGCGTCGTCGAGGACCGCCAGGGCCTCGTCGGCCGCCCCGCGGTCCAGCAGCGCGCGGGCACGGGCGAGATGGACGGTGCGCTCCGGCGGGATGTCGTGGCCGGCGCACAGCCGGGCGACCTCCCCCAGGCGGCGGTCGGCCGCCGCGGCATCCCCCACGGATGCGAGGCTGAGGGCCAGGAGCGCCCGCACGTCGATGGCGGCCGCGACATCGCCTGCGGAGTCGCAGATCGCCAGCGTCGGCCCGCCGGCCTGCAGGACCTGGCGGTGCGCGCGCAGCGCCGCGTCGGGCGAGCGACGCTCCGCGTCGAGTGCGTCGCGCACCCGCAGCCGCAGGTCCGCGCTCATCGCGTGGGCCTGGGCCACGGGGTCACGGGTGGCGTGGGCGCAGGCGACGGCCCGTTCCACGAAGGCCCGTCCCGTGCGGCGGTCACCGGCCGCGGCGGCGGCCTGCGCCACCATCACCTGGGCGTTCACGAGCCCGACCGACGGATCCCCGAGGTCGTCGAGGGCCGCAATGGCCTCCAGCAGGACGGCGACGGCGCGGGCACCATGCCCGTCCTCGCGGAGGTTGAACGACGCGACCGCGGCGGCGTGGCCCGCCACGACCGGGTCGCCGCCCCGCCCGGCGGCATCCATGGCCTGCATCGCCGCCGTCGCCGCCTCCCCGGGGCGGCCGAGGTTCCCGGCGGCGACCGCCCGCGTGACCAGGAGCTTCGCGACGAGGATGTCGTCGGCGTCGCCGCCGAGTGCCGCGAGTCCCCGTGCGGCGAAGTCGGCGGCCCGTTCGTCATGGGCGTCCACCAGGGCCCGCTCGGCGGCGGCGAGTGCTGCGGCAGGCGTCCGCCCCGGAGTCGTCACAGCCTTCACATCGGCGGGTCACGGCCCGGGGTAAACGGGGCAGCGCCCGAGTCAGGCGGCGGGTCCGCCCTCCAGGGGCCGCCACCGGCGCAGGACGTCGTCGTGACGGCGCCGGCGCTCCCGTTCCTCGTCCCATCCGTCACCGTCCGGCGGCACCGGCGGCAGGGCCTGTCCCCACAGCACCCCGTCGCCCGGCAACCCGAGCATCGCGGCGAACAGGTCGTCCTCGTCCAGTCCCGGGGCCGCCGCGCTCCGGAACACCAGATCCGGGGGGAGCTCCGGGGTGTCACTCACCGGCGGCGGCCCTTCCGGCGCGGCCCGGTGGGGGCGTCGGGCACCCGCGCACGCACCGCGCCCGCCGGTTCGTCCTCGGCCGACCCGCCCCCGGAGCCGCGCCGCTCCAGCTCGCGGCGCAGTTCGGTGATCTGGTCGCGCAGGGACGCGGCCTGCTCGAACTTCAGGTCCTCCGCGGCGGCGAACATCTCGGTCTCCAGGTCCACGAGCAGGGCCTGCAGCTCCTCCGGGCTGCGGGACTGCGCGTCCTCCCGCAGGCGCCGGGCGCCGCGCTTGCCCCTGGTCGGCACCGTGTCCGCCAGGCCGAGCAGCTCCACGATGTCGGACACGCCCTTCACGATGGACTGCGGGGTGATGCCGTGCTCGGCGTTGTACGCCATCTGGATCGCGCGGCGGCGCTCGGTCTCGGCGATGGCCGTGTCCATCGCCTCCGTGCGCTTGTCCGCGTACATGATGACCCGGCCCGCGACGTTCCGGGCGGCACGGCCGATGGTCTGCACCAGCGAGGTGTTCCCGCGCAGGAACCCCTCCTTGTCGGCGTCGAGGATCGCGACCAGGGTCACCTCGGGCAGGTCCAGGCCCTCCCGCAGCAGGTTCACGCCCACCAGCACGTCGAACTGCCCGAGGCGCAGCTCCCGCACGATCTTGATGCGCTCGAGGGTGTCGACCTCCGAGTGCAGGTACCGGGCCTTGATGCCGGCCTCCGCCAGGTACTCGGTGAGGTCCTCCGCCATCCGCTTGGTGAGGGTCGTCACCAGCACCCGCTCGTCACGCTCGGTGCGGTCCCGCACCTCCCGCAGCAGGTCGTCGATCTGGTTCTGGGTGCCCCGGACCTCCACCTCCGGGTCGACCAGGCCCGTGGGCCGGATGATCTGCTCCACGATGTGACCGGAGGAGCGCTGCTCGAACTCCCCGGGGGTGGCCGACACGAAGACGATCTGCGGGACCCGCTCCAGGAACTCGTCGAACTGCAGCGGCCGGTTGTCGAGCGCCGACGGCAGCCGGAACCCGTGCTCGATGAGCGCGAGCTTGCGCGACCGGTCGCCCTCGTACATCCCCCGCAACTGCCCCATCGTGTTGTGCGACTCGTCGATGAAGCACACGAAGTCGTCGGGGAAGAAGTCGATGAGGGTGTGGGACGGCTCCCCGGGCATGCGGCCGTCGAGGATGCGGGAGTAGTTCTCGATGCCGCTGCAGAACCCCAGCTCCCGGATCATCTCCATGTCGTACTCGGTGCGCTGCCGCAGCCGGTGGGCCTCCACGAGCTTGCCCTGCTGCTCGAACATCGCGACCTGCGCCTCCAGCTCGGCCCGGATCTCCTTCAGGCTCCGGTCGATCACGTCCGGCGGGGTCACGTAGTGGGTGGCCGGGTAGATCGCGCAGTGCTTGGGCGTGGAGAACACCTCGCCGGTGAGCGGATCGAACTCCGTGACGCTCTCCACCTCGTCCCCGAACATGGAGATGCGGAACGCGGTCTGCGCGTACGCGGGCTGGATCTCGATGACGTCGCCGCGCACCCGGAAGCGCCCGCGGTCCAGGGCGGTGTCGTTGCGCTGGTACTGGACCTCCACCAACCGCCGGAACAGCCGGTCGCGGGGGTACTCCTCGCCCACCGTGAGCAGCACGACCCGGTCCCGGTACACCTCTGCGGATCCCAGGCCGTAGATGCAGCTCACCGACGCGACGATCACGACGTCCCGGCGGGCCAGCAGGGACGCGGTCGCGGCGTGCCGCAACCGGTCGATCTCGTCGTTGATCGAGCTGTCCTTCTCGATGTACGTGTCGCTGGAGGCGATGTACGCCTCCGGCTGGTAGTAGTCGTAGTAGCTGACGAAGTACTCGACGGCGGCACCCGGGAGGAACTCCCGGAACTCGTTGCACAGCTGCGCGGCGAGGGTCTTGTTGTGGGCGATCACCAGCGCCGGGCGGCCGGTCTGCGCGATGACGTTGGCCATCGTGAAGGTCTTGCCCGACCCGGTGACGCCCAGCAGCGTCTGGAACCGCTCGCCGCGCTCCACGCCCGCGCTGATCTCGGCGATCGCCTGCGGCTGGTCCCCGGTGGGGCCGAACGCCGTGGACAGCTCGAACGTGGCGGTGCTCACCGGGGCAGCGTAGCGCCGGGGGCCACGCGGGGGTCCGGGGTGTGTGAGGACCCACCGGGTCCTCATCGACGAAGGAGCGAGACGATGCGGTGGTTCCCCCTGATTGCCGCCGTGGCGGCGGTCCTGCCGGCCGGCCCGGCGGCGGCGGCCCACGGCGGGACGATGCGTCACGAGGCCCTCGGCGTACGGGCCGAGCTGTCCTGGCCGTCGGCGACGCGCGTCACGCCCGCCGGCCCGCTGGCGGACCACGTCGCGCTCACCGTCACCCGCGGTGCCGACGCCCCGCAGCGGTTCCCGGCGCGCGCCCTGGGGCTGGTCTCGCCGGTCCTGCTGGAGCCCGGGGCGCTGCGCGTGGTCGACCTGGACGGCGACGGCACCCCGGAGGTCGTGGTCACCGCCTTCTCCTACGGCGCGCACTGCTGCTACTCGGGCCGCATCGCCTGGCGGCCGGTGGCAGCGGACCGTGACCGGCTGGTGCGCATCGAGTGGGGCGACGTGGCCGGTGAGCTGCGGGACGCCGACGGCGACGGGCTCCCCGAGTTCGTGGGCGTGGACATCCGCTTCGCGTACGGCCTCGGCGTGAGCTACGCCGACAGCGCCTTCCCCGCCCGGGTCCTGCGGTTCCGGTCGGGCCGGCTGGTGGACGCCACCGCCGCGTACCCGGCGGTCGTCCGCCGCAGCATGCGGCGCAACTGGGGGAGCTACCGGCAGGGCCGGCGCGAGGGCCGCGCCGTTGCCGACGCGCTGGCGGCGTACCTGGCGGACGCCTCCGGCCTCGGGGTGCAGGCCGCCGCGTGGTCTCGCGTGCGGTCGGCGGAGGGAGCGCGCAACCCGCGGATGCTGCGGGCCATCGCGCGTACCCTGCACCGCTGGGGGTACCGTACGGCGTGACCCAGGCGACCCACCCGGAGGCGCGCATGCCGGCGACCGAGCTCCTGCACACCATGGTCCGCATCCTCGACGAGGAGCGATCCCTGGCGTTCTACCGGGCGCTGGGGTTCGAGGAGCGGGGACGCAAGCGCGTGGGCGGCGACACCGCCACGGTCATCTTCCTGGGACTGCCGGGCGATGACGACCGCCTGGAGCTCACCCTCAACGACGGCCGCACCGACGCGTACGAGGTGGGCACCGGGTACGGGCACATCGCCCTGTCGATCCCCGACCTGGATGCGGAGCTGGCGCGCCTCGCGGGCCTGGGGATCCACCCGGAGAAGCCCCCGTACGCCAGCCGCCCCGGCGGCTCCCGGATCTGCTTCGTGCAGGACCCCGACGGGTACCGCATCGAGATGATCCAGGCCGGCAGCCGGGAGGGCTGACACACACCCCAGCGCCGCCGGCGTGGGGGCGGTCACCGCCGTCACCTCCGCGCCCTGGCCGCCGCCGGGGCCCCCGTGAAGGTCGACGCGGCGGGCCACGGCGGCGCCCGGCCCATGGTGGTCGGCGGCACCGCCGCCGGACGCACCCACAACCGGCGCGTCGTGGTCGTCGTCCGCGACTGAGGATCCATCGCGGCTCGGGTGGTGACCGCACCACCGAGCCGTCGCTCACCGGCCCAGAGACCGGGCCGCCCCGTCACGGCGGGCGAGGCCCACGACGCCCGGGCCCAGCGCGTCGCCGTACGCGCGCCGGTACCGGGCGGCGTCGCGCAGCACCTTGTGCACGAACGACCGCGTCTCGGGGAACGGCACGTCCCGGTCCACGTCGAACGGGCGGCCGCCGGCTGCGGCGGCGTCCTCCCACTCCCCGACGAGCCGCTCACCGGCGTTGTAGGCGGCCAGGGCCGCCTCCAGGCCGCCGTGGCGGTCCACCAGGTACCGCAGGTACCAGGTGCCGTACGCGATGTTCACCTCGGGCCGGGTGAGGTCGTCCGGCGGCGGGCTCGGCCGGTTCGGCCGCTCGGCGATGTACCGGGCGGTGCCCGGCAGCAACTGCATCAGGCCGACCGCGCCCGCGGCGGACACGACATCCGGGGTCCATCCGCTCTCGGCGTTGATGACCGCCGCCACCAGGGCGGGGTCCAGGCCGTGGCGCCGCGACTCCTCGTTGATGACCCGCTCGTGGCGCAGCGGGTACCACAGCCGCGCGTACCAGCCGGGCATGCGCTGGTGGGTCTGCCACCACCCCGCCCCGATGAGCGCCAGCAGCAGGAGCGCGCCGACGGTGCGCAGCCGCACCCGGGGACGGGACCGGGCCAGGGCGGTCACGGCCGGCGGCCGGCGTACCGGCCGAACATGTCCGCGACCCACGCCTCGAGGGCCGCGATGTCCCCGTCGTTGACGTAGACGTGGTCGGCCGCCGCCGCCTTGCGGTCCTCGTCCCACTGCACCCCGGCGCGCTGCCCGAACGCCTGGCCGCGTGCCTCCACGCGTGCCCGGCGGACCTCCTCCGGGGCCGTCACCACCAGCACCGCGTCGAACAGGCCGGTGGCGCCCGCCTCGAACAGCAGCGGGACCTCGCACACCAGCAGCGGCGGCGGCGGCTCGGCCACCCGTGCCGCGGCGATCCACTCCTCCCGGGCCGCGCCGACGCGGGGGTGCAGCAGGCCCTCGAGGAACCGGATGCCGTCCGGCTCCGCGAAGGCGCGGGCGCCCAGGGCGGAGCGGTCCACCGACCCGTCCGGGCGGAGGACCTCCCTGCCGAACCTCTCCGTCACGGCGGTGATCACGTCGGGATGAGCGTAGAGCCCGTGCACGACGGCGTCACTGGAGAAGGTGGCGGCCCCCAGGCGCCGGAACGCGTCGAGGGCGGCGCTCTTGCCCGAGCCGATGCCGCCGGTGAGGCCCAGGCACGCCGGACCGCCGGCGGGGCGCGGGCCCCGGCCGGCGGTGTCGGCGCTGCTGCTACTGGTCGTCGTCCGGGGCCTCGGCCTCGTCCTCGGACTCCGCCGCGCCCTCGTCCTCGCCCTCGTCCTCGTCCTCGGACTCCGCGGCGCCGGCCTCCGGCTCGTCGCCGTCAGCCTCCGCGTACGCGGTCTCCCCGCCGTCCTCGTGGGAGGCATCGTCGTGGGAGGCGTCGTCGCCCTCGTGGGAGGCGTCGTCGTACGAGTCGCCCTCGTCGTACTCCCCGTCGCCCTGCGGGCGGATCGCCTCGTTGTCGGCGACGCGCTTGAGGGACAGCGACAGGCGGCGGCGGTCCGCGTCGATCTCGATGATCCGGACGGACACGCTGTCACCCTGGCTCACGACCTCACGCGGGTTCTCCACGTGGTGCGAGGCGAGCTCGCTGATGTGGACCAGGCCCTCCACGCCGGCGTGGATCTCGACGAAGGCACCGAAGGTGACCACCTTGGTGACCTTGCCCTCCACCACGTCGCCGACGTCGAAGTTGTCGATGACGCTCTGCCACGGGTCGGCCTGGGTCTGCTTGAGGCCCAGGGAGATGCGCTGGCGGTCGCGGTCGATGTCGAGCACCTTCACCTCGACCTTGTCGCCGATCGCCAGCACCTCGGACGGGTGGTTGACGTGGCTCCACGACAGCTCGGAGATGTGGATGAGGCCGTCGATGCCCTCGAGGTCCACGAACGCGCCGAAGTCCACGATGTTCGAGATCGTGCCCTCGACCACCTGGCCGGGCTGCAGCTCGTCCAGGATCTTCTGGCGCACCTCGCGGCGCTCGTCCTCGAGGACGGCGCGGCGGGACAGCACCACGTTGTTGCGGTTCCGGTTGAGCTCGATGACCTTGCACTCGAGCTTCCGGCCAAGGAACTCGTCCAGGTCCTGGACGCGGCGGATGTCGACGAGGGACGCGGGCAGGAAGCCGCGGACGCCGAGGTCGAGGATGAGGCCGCCCTTGACGACCTCGATGACGGTGCCCTCCACGTGCTCGCCGGCGGCGGCCGCCGCCTCGATGCGCTTCCACGCCTTCTCGAAGCGGGCGCGCTTCTTGCTGAGGATGAGCCGGCCGTCCTGGTCTTCCTTCGTCATCACCAGGGCGTCGACCATCTCGCCGAGCGAGACCTCTTCGTCGACGTTCACGCTCTTGCGGATGGACAGCTCGCTGAGGGGGATGACCCCCTCGCTCTTGTAGCCGATGTCGACGAGGACCTCGTCCTTGTCGACACGGACGACCCTCCCGGTGACGACGTCACCCTCGCTGAAGATCGGGATCGTGAGGTCGTAGTTCGGGACCATCACGCCGTCGACCTCGATGTACTCCGGTCCGTCGAGCGGACGGATGGGGGTGTCGAGGTCCACGGGGACGACGGGAGTGTCGGTTTCAGTGGTCATGGACAGTTGGGTTCCTTGGAATTGGACACTGCGGTTGGTTTACCGGCACGGGCATACCCCCCGGCCGATCGGGCGAACCGGCAGTCTACATCGGGGATCCGCCGCCGCACCACCTCACGGGGCGCGTCCGGCCGGCCCGCGACGTCAGACGGCGGCGGCGACCTCGGCCAGGATGGCGCGGTCCAGGCGGCCGGTCCTCACGGTGCGCAGCGACCCGTCGCGGTCCACGGCGATCGCGGCGGGGACGCTGCGCACCGGCAGCCTGGCGGCGCCCGGCGTGCGGGTGATGTCCACGCGGCGCACCTCGCGGCCGCCGGCGACGGCCTCCAGCTGCTGCGCCGTGGGCTCGCACCGGGCGCACCCGGGCGCGGTGAGCACCACCAGCCACGGGCCGGCGCCGTCGAGCGACATGAGGGCCCGCGGGTCCTCGTCGCCGTGGGAGGTGCGGCGGGCGAGGAACAGGCGGTAGATCTCGCAGCCCACGCAGATCCCGGTGGTGGCCGACAGCAGCGCCAGGAACGCGACCAT
>JADLHW010000099.1 GCA_020848615.1 Thermoleophilia bacterium | reverse complement strand
CCGGCTTCTGAGCAGGCGTCCGAGTGCCGCGCTGCGCGTGCTGTCCCGAGTCGCCTTCCGGTACTGCTTGAGCCAGCCCGCACAGCGGACCGGGGTATCGGTCATCACCAGGATCTGGCCGCCGATGGTGCCTCGGTCGGTCGCGTCGGTGCCGCTGACGATGAGGATCCCCGCGACCGGGCCGGACTTCCATCCGACCCGGGCGGTGTCGATCAGGGTGTCGTCCAATGGCCGGTGGGCGAAGGTCAGCGACTCCCCGGCCCGCCGCACCGGGACGGCGACGGTCACGGACGCCGACCGAAGCGTGAACCCGAAGTGCGCGACCACATCCCGGCCGGGACGGATCACGATCCTCGGGAAGCCGCGTCGCAGGCGGGCTGCGGTAGGAGGAGCGACATCGGCGTGCGTCGGAGGTGTCACCCGTGGTTGGTCGGACCAGCTCGAGCTCGCCGGCGCGAGGAGCCGACCCGGCGACGGCTCATCGAGCCGGACCTGCAGCAGCCCGGGCTCCGTCGCCGACGGGTGCTCCGCACCGGGATGGCCGGTGGCGGCTCCCGCCCCCGTCGCCAGGACGGCGCCCGCGAGCAGCACGGAACGGCTCAGGCGCCGCATCCCGACCCCACGGCGGGCAGCCGGAGTGTGATCGTGCCGTCGGTGGACGCCGGGAACGCCTGGACGACGCCCACGGCCGACCGGCGGGCCGTGAGCCCCACGACGTCGTCACATGTCGTCGTCGTCGTCCTCGTCCTCGTCGAGGTCGTCGTCGGCGTGGCGGGCGAGGTTCGCCTGCGCCTGCTCCACCAGGGCGTGCGCCTCGTCGAGCGTGGTGGCCGACAGCAGCAGCCGGGCGAGGCTGCGGGCGTCACGTGCCATGAGGTGGTCCACCGCGCCCTCCTCGATCCAGAACGGCGCGGCGTCCGGGTCCTGCCGCAGGAGCTCCACCGCCTGATGGCCGCACTCCAGGGTGTAGGTGGCGATGGCGTACTGGGTGCCGGCGGGCACCGAACCGCCCCCGGCCCCCCACGGCACCAGCGGCGCCGAGCGCATGCCGCCGGGCTCGATGACCTCCGAGGCCAGCTCGATGTCGCGCCAGCTCAGGTCGACGGGGACGCGCAGATCGAACAGCAGGTCCTCGGCCTCACGCACGCGGTCGGCCGCGGAGGCGATGACCGCCGCGACCCAGTGGGCCTCCGCGAACGACAGCCCGGTGAACAGGTCCGCCTCGTCCAGCAGCGGCGCCAGCTGTGCCTCCGGCAGGGTGCTGATCCCGACGGCGTACTCCTCCGGCCCCACGGCGCCCGCCTCGGTCTTGGCGAGCACGCGCACGGCGGCGTTCGGCTCCTGCCGCAGCGGACGGCGCCACACCTCCAGGATCTCGTAGCGATCGTCTATTCGTAGACCCCTTCCAGGTACCGGGAGAGCGCTCCTGCGGCCTCCCGCACGGTCGCGATCGCGAGGGCGTAGTCCATCCGCGTCGGCCCGAACAACGAGATGGTCCCCAGGTTACGCCGGGCGACGCCGTAGTTCGCGGCCACCATCGACACGCCCTCGAGCCCGGGGTTCAGTTCCTCCCCGATGTGCAGGTACACCTCGTGGCGTGACAGGGCCCCGCGGAGCATCGCCAGCAGGGCGTAGCGGTCCTCCAGCTGCGCCATGAGCCGGTCGATGGCCGCCAGGTCGGTGCGGGCGTCGGCCACGAAACGGGCGCGGCCGCCGACGTAGAAGGCCTCGGCGCCGCCACCCTCGGCCTCGGTGACCGCCGGCGCCAGGATCCGCAGGAACGCCTGCTCGCGCGGCGACATGGTGGGGTCCAGCAGGCGCGCCTCGGCGCGGGTCCCCGGGGACATCCCGGTGACGCGCTCGTTGAAGACGGCCTTCGCCCAGTCCACCAGCCCCGGGTCCACCGCGTGCTCGAACGCGAAGATCCGCTTGCTCACGGCGCCCGTGGAGGCGATGACCACCACCATCACCAGCTCCGGCTGCAGCAGCAGCACCTCCACGTGGCGCACCGTGGCGGCCTGCGGGGCCGGGGCGGTGACCACGCCCAGCAGGCTCGTGACCTGGCTCACCACCTCGGCCAGGCTCCGGAGGGCGGCGTCCACCTCCCGGCGCATCTCCCCCAGCTCCAGGGCCTGCTGGATGGCCGGCGGCGGGGCCGGGAGCCGCGACGGATCCCGGGGCAGCACCCGGTCGACGTAGTAGCGGTAGCCGCGGTCGGTGGGCACCCGGCCGGCGGAGGTGTGCGGGTGCGTGAGGTACCCCAGCTCCTCCAGGCGGGCGAGCTCGTACCGCACCGTCGACGGGGCGAAGTCGATGCCCTCGCTGCCGGCGATGTGCTTGCTGCCCACCGGCGCCCCGGAGGCGATGAAGCGCTCCACGACGGCGCGCAGGATCTGGCGCTGGCGTTCGCTGAGGTCCGGTTCGAGGCTGCTCATGACGCGTACTCCATGAGCTCCTGCAGCACGGCGTTCTGGATGAACCGGCCGCGGCGCGTGAGGGCGATGCGGCTGCCGGAGCGGCGCACCAGCCCGCCGGCCTCCAGACGCTCCAGCGCCTCGGGGTGGTCGGGTGCCCCCGCCCAGCCGATGTCCAGGTCACGGTCCACGCGCAGCCCCAGCATCCACCGTTCCCGGCGGCGGGTGTCGGCGTCGAGGGTCTCGGTCTCCCGGCGCGGGGCCTCCCCCGCGTCCAGGGCGGCGATGTACCGGTCCACGCCCGCCGCGTTCCTCCAGCGCACCCCGCCGGCGGTGCTCACCGCGCCGACGCCGATGCCCAGGTAGTCGGCCGCCGACCAGTACGCCAGGGAATGCCGGCACTCGTGGCCGGGGCGGGCGAAGTTCGCGGTCTCGTACCAGCGGAAGCCGGCGGCCTCCAGGCCCTCCACCACCCGCTCGTACGCGTCCGCGGCCCGGTCCTCGTCCGGCGGCTCGGCGCCCATCCGCTCCAGGGCGGTGCCCGGCTTGATCTCCAGCTCGTACCAGGACACGTGGTCCACGCCGAGGCCGGTGACGGCGGCCAGGTCGGCCTCCAGGTCCTGCGGGGTCTGGCCGGGCACGCCGAACAGCAGGTCCACGCTCACCGACGCGAAGCCGGCGTCCTGGGCGCACGCCACGGCGCGGCGCACCTGTGCGGGCGTCGCCGCGCGGTCCAGGGCGGCCAGCAGGTGCGGCTGGAACGACTGGGCACCCAGCGACACGCGGGTGATGCCCAGCGCCCGCAGCTCCCGCAGCTGGTCGCCGTCCACGGTCTCCGGGTTCGCCTCGATCGAGACCTCCGCCCCGGGCGCGAGCCGTGGCGCCAGGTCCTCCAGCAGGCCGCGCAGCCGGTGGGGTCGCATGAGCGTGGGGGTGCCGCCCCCCAGGTAGACGGTCTCCAGGGGCCCGAGCCGGCCGGATTCGGCGGCCAGCTCGGCGCGCAGCGCCGCCGCGTAGGCGTCGCGCCGGTCGAGGGCGCCCACCTCGACCACGAAGGCGCAGTAGCCGCAGCGCGAGGCGCAGAAGGGGAGGTGGGCGTACAGGTGCGACGCCCCCGGGGTCACTTCCCCTTCCCGTTGCTCTGCTGGTCGTTGCCGAGGGTGAGCACCGACAGGAACGCCTCCTGCGGCACCTCGATGCTGCCGACCTGCTTCATGCGCTTCTTGCCCTCCTTCTGCTTCTCGAGCAGCTTGCGCTTGCGGCTGATGTCACCGCCGTAGCACTTGGCGAGCACGTCCTTGCGACGGGCCTTCACCGTCTCGCGGGCGATGATGCGCCCGCCGATGGCCGCCTGGATGGGCACCTCGAACATCTGCCGCGGGATGGTCTTCTGCAGGCGCTCCACCAGCGCCTTGCCACGGCCGTACGCCATGTCCTTGTGGACGATCATCGACAGGGCGTCCACGGGCTCGCCGGCGAGCAGCACGTCGAGCTTCACCAGCGGGCTCTCCCGGTACCCCACCACCTCGTAGTCCAGCGACGCGTAGCCCCGCGTGCGGCTCTTCAGCTGGTCGTAGTAGTCGGTCACGATCTCCGCGAGCGGCAGGTCGTAGACGATCTGCTGGCGCTGCTCGATGGGGGTCATCGTCACGTAGCTGCCGCGGCGCTCCTGGCACAGCTGCATGACCGCGCCCACGCCGTCGGACGGCACCAGGATCGTGCAGCGCACGTACGGCTCGCGGATGGACTCGACGTTGGTGGCGGGCGGGAGGTCCGCCGGCGACCGCACCCCCAGCTCCTCCCCGGCGGTGGTCGTGACCTCGTACTCCACGTTGGGGGTGGTGGCGAGCAGCTCCAGGTCGTACTCGCGCTCCAGCCGCTCCCGCACGATGTCCATGTGCAGCAGGCCCAGGAACCCGCAGCGGAACCCGAAGCCCAGGGCCTGCGAGGTCTCCGGCTCCCATTGCAGGGACGCGTCGTTGAGCGACAGCTTCTCCAGCGCGTCCCGCAGGTCCGGGTAGTCGTCGGAGTCCACGGGGAACAGCCCGCAGAACACCATGGGCTTCACCTCGCGGTACCCCGCCAGGGCCTCGGGCGCGGGCCGCTTGGCGAGCGTGAGGGTGTCGCCCACCTTCAGGTCGCCCACGGACTTGAGCCCGGTGACCATGTAGCCGCTCTCGCCCGCGGCGAGCGACCCGGTGGGGGTCATGCGGGGCGACATCACGCCGATCTCCTCGGCGTCCACCTCGCGGCCGGTCTGCATCGCCAGCAGGCGGTCGCCCTTGCGGAACTCGCCGTCCACCACGCGCACGAACGCGACCACGCCGCGGTACTGGTCGTACACCGAGTCGAAGATCAGGGCGCGCGGTGCCGCGTCGCGGTCGCCCGACGGCGGCGGGATGTGCTCCACGATGGCCTCGAGGACGTCCGCGACGCCCTCGCCCGTCTTCGCGGAGATCCGCAGCACGTGATCCGGGTCGTCGCCGATGAGCTCCGCCACGGCCCCGCCGTGCAGCTCCGGGTCGGCGGCCGGCAGGTCGATCTTGTTCAGCACCGGGATGAGGGCCAGGTCGCCCTCGATCGCCAGGTAGACGTTCGCCAGCGTCTGCGCCTCGATGCCCTGGCTGGCGTCCACCACCAGCAGCGCCCCCTCGCACGCCGCGAGGCTCCGGGAGACCTCGTAGCTGAAGTCCACGTGGCCGGGCGTGTCGATGAGGTTGAGCTGGTAGGTCTTCCCGTCGCGTGCGGTGTAGAACACGCGCACGGCCTGGGCCTTGATGGTGATGCCCCGCTCGCGCTCCAGGTCCATGGAGTCCAGCACCTGGTCCCGCATCTCCCGTTCGCTGATCGCGCCGGTGAGCTGCAGGATGCGGTCCGCCAGCGTCGACTTCCCGTGGTCGATGTGGGCGATGATCGAGAAGTTCCGGATGAGCTCCTGTTCCACGCGGGTCATCGTAGCGGCCTTCTGAGCCGCGCCAGCTGGTCGAGCTCCGGGATGGTGAACCCGACCGCGGCGGAGACGTAGGCGATGCCCCCGGCGGCGAGCGCCAGCGACACCGCGGCCATCTGCGCGGGCAGGCTCCGTCCCAGGAAGCCGTCCAGGATGTGCCACGTCGCCCACGACATGACGCCCAGCACCCCGGCGGCGGCCGCGCACCGCAGGAACCCGTCCATGAGCCAGGCGGTGTCGATGCGCCCCACCCGGCTGCGCAGGCTGCCCAGCAGCAGCAGGAACGTGACCAGGCTCGTCACGGAGGTCGCCAGCGGGATGCCGGCGACCCCGAGCGGCGAGTAGAGCACCGCGTCGAGGACGACGTTCAGCAGCAGGCCGGCCACCGCGATCCTGGTGGGCAGCCACGGCTCCTGCAGCGAGAAGAACGCCCGGATGAGCAGGAGGCTCGCGCCGTTGAACACCAGCCCGAGGGTGAAGGTGAACAGCGCCTCGCGGGTGAGCAGCGTGTCGGCGGTGCCGAACTCCCCGCGCTGGTAGACCAGCCGCGTGACGGGCTCGGCGAGGATCATCAGGAAGGCCGTGGCCGGCAGCAGCATGAAGAAGATCTGCCGGATGCCGGCGGTCACCATCTCCCCCACGCCGTCCCGGTCCCCGCGGGCCACCATCCGGGCGATGCTGGGGAACAGCACCGTGCTGATCGCGACGCTGAAGATGCCCTGCGGGAGGATGTAGAGGCGGAAGGCGTAGCTCACCGCGCTCACCGCCTCGTCGCTGATCAGCGACGCGAAGACGTTGTCGATCGCGGCGTTGATGTTGATGAGGCCCAGCCCGATCGTGACGGGCAACATCAGGACCAGCACGTGCCGCAGGTGCGGGGAGCTGATCCCGAACCCGAAGGGCCCCTTCCCGCGCAGGTGGGGCAGCAGGTACAGCAGCTGCGCCAGGGTGCCCAGCACGATGCCCACCGCGTATGCGGTGATGCGGTCCTCGGAGGGCAGCACGAAGAACCCGACGAGCAGGCACACGCAGATCACCACGTTCCACAGCACCGGTACGAAGCCGGTGGCGCCGAACTCGCCGTTGGCCTGCAGCACCGCGGCGACGATGCCGGTGAGCGCCAGCAGCAGCACGATCGGGAACATCAGCTGCGACAGCCAGACCGTCTGGTCGATGAGCTCGTCGGAGAAGCCGGGGGCGAAGACCGGCATGAACCAGGGGGCCAGCACGATCGCCAGCAGGGTCACGATGCCCAGCACCATCGTCACGAACCCGGTCATGGCGCCCACCAGGCGCCTGGCCTCGCGCTCCCGCCCCTCTTCCATCAGACGCGTGTAGGTGGGGATGAGGGCCGCAGACAGGGCGGAGTCCGCCACCAGGCTGCGCACCACGTTCGGGATGTTGAACGCGATGTTGAACGCGGCCATCGCCCCGCTGAGTCCGAACAGCGCGGCGGCGAGCACCTCCCGCACCAGGCCGACCACGCGGCTCAGGCCCGTCCAGAAGGCGAAGACGGCGGTGGACCGGCCCAGGCCGGACCGCTTGGAGCCCGTCTCGCGGGGGGTGCGTGACGCGGTCGTCACGACCGCCTGGCGGGGAGCGGCATCGCTGGTACCATACGCGGCCGCTCGACCGACGGAGGACGCCCCAACGTGGCGAACATCAAGCAGCAGAAGAAGCGGATCCTGATCGCGGAGCGCCAGCGCATGCGCAACCTGCGGTACCGGTCCACCATCAAGACCCTGTTCCGCGGCCTCATCGAGGCGGCCGACCAGGGCGCCGACGACGTGGCCGACCGCGCCAGGTCGCTGGAGCACCTCATCGACCGCGCCGCGGCCGAGGGGGTCATCCACCGCAACAACGCCGCCCGCAAGAAGAGCCGCGTGGCGCGCATCACCGCCGGGGCCGGCGCCACCGGCTCCTAGTCCGGGGCGCCGCCGCGCGCGATCGCGAGCAGATCGCGCGCGGCACGCTCGATCGCGAACCGCCGGCCGTCATCGGGCGAGGTGCCCAGGTCGGCAACCGATGAGACGCGCAGGTCCAGCTCCAGCCGGGCCAGCCGTACGAGCCCGCGTTCCCCGGCGCCGGCCGGCAGGGCCCGCGCCTGCTCGGCGGCCTTCTTCGCGGGGAACCCGCGCAGCCCCGTGGCGTCGGCGACGGCGTCCGCTGACGCGCCGGGCCCCAGCGACTGGGCGGCGGCCAGCGCCCGGTAGTGGCGCATGAGCCCCATGAGGATCACCTGGGGCGCCGACCGGTCGTCGCCGCCCGCGAGGTCGTTCAGCCGGTCGTAGGTCTGGCGGGCGGATCCCGAGACCAGGGCGTCGGCGAGCTCGTACACCCGGGCCTCCGGGTTGGACGGCACCAGCGACACCACCATGTCCCGGTCGATGGGCCGCCCGGCCGACAGCGCGGCGAGCTTCTCGGCCTCGCTGGTCAGCATCATGGCGTTCAGGGCGGTCCGGGCGGCGTCGGTGGGCTCCGTGCAGACGCGCTCCACCACCAGGCGCGCGACCGTGGCGGTCACCGATCCCCCGGCGCGCGCGACCTCCGCCGCGAAGTGCCCCTCCAGCCACTTGCGCCGTTCGCGGACGCTCGCCTTGGGGTCCGGGCCCCAGCGGAGCGCACGGCCGGTGCGCTCCACGGCCTGGTGGAGCTTCTGCGCCACGCCCCCGGCGGACACCAGCGCGAGCACCGTCTGGGGGTTCGGGTCGGCCAGGTAGTCCACCAGGGGGTCCACGTCGCCGGCCCGCCAGGCGTCGGCGTCCTCCACGATCACCAGGCGCACGCCGCCGAACGACAGGGCCTGGCAGCCGTCGGCGACCTGGGCGGCGGGGGTCTCCAGCGCGGTGAGGCGCTCCGGCTCGGCGCCGCCCTCCTCCTGCACGCGGCGCACCAGGCGGGCGGCGGTGCGCTCCACCTTGGGGCGGTCCTCCCCGTAGATCGCGTAGACCGGGAGCAGCGGGTCGCGTGCCTGGGACATTGCGCGATGGTACGCGTCCGGGCGGATTGCGCGTCACCGGCCGGTGCCCCGCACGCGGTGGACCAGGCGACGGGCGCGGCCGCCCGACAGCGCCAGGACCGCGATCGCGGGAAGCGCCGCCAGCGGCGCGGTCCAGGCGGGCAGGGCGACCGTGGCCCCCGGCACGCCCGCGCTCACGGCGGCGATCTCCAGGATCGCCCCGGCGCCCAGCCCCGCCACGTGGATGAGGGGTGGTGCGAGCGGCCCCAGCACCGGCGCCGCGACGGCCCCGGCGAGGGCGGTGAGCAGCACCGCCGAGGCCAGCGGCACCGCCACCAGGTTGGTCACCAGCCCCGCGACCGACACCCGGCCGAAGTCCGCCACCAGGACGGGCGCCGTCGCCAGCCCCGCCGCGAGCGCGACCGCCGCCAGCTCCGCCGCCCAGCGCGGCAGCCACCGTGACCACCACGACCGCAGCGGCCCGCCGAGCGCGAGGATGCCCGCGACCGCCGCGAACGAGAGCTGCAGGCCCGGGTCCCACACCGACCGCGGCTGCCAGGCGAGCAGCCCGGCGAGGGCCAGCAGCAGCAGGTACCAGCGGTCCCGGTCGCGTGACAGGCCCTCGGCCAGCAGCGCCGCCACCGCCACCACCCCCGCCCGCGCCACCGAGGCGCCGGGCTCGCACACCAGGCAGTACGCCACCACCAGCATCGCCACGCCCGGCAGGGCGGTCCGCCGCGAGACGCGCAGCGCGGACAGCACCGACGTGATCGCCAGCCCCACCACCGCGACGTTCTGCCCGCTCACCGCGAGCAGGTGCGCGAGCCCGGCGTCGCGGACCTGCTCCTCGGTCCGTGTGTCGAGCCCCTCGCTCCCGCCGAGCGCCATGCCCTCCACCAGCGCTCCCCGCGAACCGTCCAGGCGTTCCCCGATGCGGCCGCGCAGGGTCTGGGCGGTACGGTCCCGCAGCCCGGCGAACCCCCCGCGATGCCCGACCACCGGGAGCCGCCCCGTCGCGACCGACGCCGACACCCCCTGCCGGTCGAGGTAGCGCAGCCACCACCCCGGCGAGCCCTCCCGGGCCGAGGGGCGCAGGGTCCCGCGCACGAGCACGAGGTCGCCCGTGCGGGGCGCGGACCCGCGCACCCACACGATGATCCGGGTGCCGGCGAGCCCGGGGTCCACCGCGCGCCGGACCGCGGTGAGCCGCACGGTGACCCGCCATCCGCCGGTGGGCCGGCGCCGCGGGACCGCGTCGACCACCGCGACGGCCTCCAGCGTCCCGCGTGCGGCGACCTCCCGCGGCGCGGTCTGATGCATGCGCCCCGTCCCCCACAGCCAGCCGCCGGCCAGCACCACCCCCGCGAGCCCCGCCAGCGCCACCGGCCCCGGGCGTGCCACGGCGGCCAGCCCCGCCACGGGGGTGACCAGCACGAGCCATCCGGGCGCGGATCGCACGGCCGCCAGGGCGAGGCCCGCGCAGCACGCCAGGAGGATCCCGTGCGGTGCCAGCCGCAGGATCCTGCGGGACCGGCCATCGGTGGACGAGGGAATCCGCACGGACCGAACCTACCCGCGCCGTTATCACGCAATGGTCACGCAATGTGCGGATCGACGCGCGGTTCTCACGCACACCACGCGCGTATCCTCCTCGGCATCGTCACGTGACCCCGGCGGCACGAAGCGGCACACATGCGCGCACCATCGCGACCTAGCGTCCCGGCCATGGACCGTCTGCACCCATGGTTCACCCGCACCCGTGCCGCCTACCTGGGCGCCGCCCTGGTGATGGCGGCGGCCGGTTGGTGGCTCACGGCACGCCCGTCCGCACACGCACCGCGGACGACGACACCGGTGATGAGCCCGATGGCGACGATGGCCGCGCCGCCGGCCGCACCGGGGCCCCTGGTGCACGTGGTGGGTGCGGTGCGGCGGCCCGGGGTCTACCGGCTCCGCTCCGGCGCCCGGGCGATCGCCGCGCTGCGGCGGGCCGGCGGGGCGACCCGCCGGGCGGACCTCTCGGGCCTCAACCTCGCCGCCCAGGTCGTGGACGGCCAGCAGGTCGTGGTGCCCCAACGGGGAGCGTCGCCGGCGCCGCCCGGGGCGGCGGCGTCCCCCGGTCCCGTGCGGCTCTCGACGGCGACCGCGGCGGAGCTGGAGGCCCTGGACGGCATCGGGCCGGCGATCGCGGCGCGCATCGTGGACTGGCGCGAGGCGAACGGCGCCTTCGGGAGCGTGGACGACCTCCTGGACGTGCCGGGGATCGGCGAGGCCAAGCTCGAGGCGCTCCGGGACCAGGTGGTCCCGTGATCACGGGACCGCGGCGGCCTCCGGGGTCAGCGGACGACCAGGTTCACCAGGCGGTCCGGGACGACGATCTCGCGCAGGAGCTCCTTGCCCTCGATCGCGCCCGCGATCTTCGCGGAGTCGCGCGCGACGGCCAGCAGCTCCTCCTGGGAGCTGCCCGCCGGCACCTCCGCGCGGTCCCGGAGCTTGCCGTTGACCTGCAGCACCACGGTCACGACGTCGCGCACCAGCAGCGACGGGTCGGCGTCCGGCCACGCGGCGGCCCACAGGCGGTCCCCGCCGAGCGCCTCCCACAGCTCCGAGCTGATGTGGGGGGCGAACGGGAACAGCAGCGACACGGCGGTCTGCCCCGCGTACCGCAGGGCCCGCAGGGACCCCGGCGCGAGGTCCGGGGCGTCCGCCTGGGCCCGGCCGGCGGCGTTGGTGAGCTCCTGGATCGCGGAGATGGCGGTGTGGAACGAGAAGCGCTCGTCGACGTCCGCGGTGACCTTGGCGATGGTGCTCTCGGTCTTGCGCAGCAGCTCGAGGAACGCGGGGTCCATGCCGTCCGCCGCGGGCCGGTCCACCAGGCCGGGATCGCCGGGGAGGGTCCGCACCAGGGTCCACAGGCGGTCGAGGAACCGGCGGGCGCCCACCACGCCGCGGTCGCTCCACTCGATGTCGTCCGCCGCCGGGCCCATGAACAGCACGTACAGCCGCAGGGTGTCGGCGCCGAACCGGTCGACGATCTCGTCGGGGGCGACCACGTTGCCCTTGCTCTTGCTCATCTTCGCGCCGTCGCGGTAGATCATCCCCTGGGTGAACAGCCGGGCGAACGGCTCGCGCATGGCCACCAGGCCCAGGTCGTTCAGGACCTTGGTGAAGAACCGGGCGTAGAGCAGGTGCAGCACGGCGTGCTCGATGCCGCCGATGTACTGGTCCACCGGCAGCCAGTAGTCCGCGACCTCGCGCTCGAACGGGGCGGTCGACAGGTGCGGGGCCGTGTACCTCAGGAAGTACCAGGACGAGTCCACGAAGGTGTCCATGGTGTCGGTCTCGCGGCGCGCCGGCCCGCCGCAGCCCGGGCAGGAGGCGTTCAGGAACTCCGGGTTCGTGGCGAGCGGGCTCTGCCCCCTGGGGGCGTAGTCGTCCACCTCGGGCAGCAGCACCGGGAGCTGGTCGTCGGGGACGGCCACGGGGCCGCAGGCCTCGCAGTGCACGACCGGGATGGGCACGCCCCAGTACCGCTGGCGCGAGATGAGCCAGTCGCGCAGCCGGTAGCCCACGGTGGCGTCGCCCAGCCCGCGTTCGCTGAGCCATGCGGCAATGGCGGTCTTCGCGTCGGCGACGTCCATGCCGTCCAGGAACCCGGAGTTCACCAGCCGGCCGTCACCCGGCTCGGCCTCGGTGAGCGGGGTGGCGGGGTCGGTGTCGTCCCCGGCGACGACGCGGCGCACCGGGAGCCCGAACTGCGCGGCGAACGCGAAGTCGCGCTCGTCGTGGCCGGGCACGGCCATGACCGCCCCGGTGCCGTAGTCCATGAGGACGTAGTCGGCGACCCACACGGGGATGCGCTCGTCGTTGACCGGGTTCACCACGTACCGGCCGGTGAACACCCCGGTCTTGGGCCGGTCGGTGGCGCCCCGGTCGGCCAGGGACGCGCGGGCGGCGGCCCGGGCGTAGTCCATGACCTCCGCCTCCTCCGGGCGGCCCGCCACGAGCTCCGCCAGCAGCGGGTGCTCGGGGGCCAGCAGGAAGAACGTGGCCCCGAACAGGGTGTCCGGCCGGGTGGTGAACACCGGGACCTCGTGCGCGCCGTCCTCGGTGCGGAACGCCACGCGGGCGCCCTGGGACCGGCCGATCCAGTTGCGCTGCATCGACAGCACCCGCTCGGGCCAGTCCTCCAGCAGGGCCATGTCGTCCAGCAGGGCGTCGGCGTAGTCGGTGATGCGCAGGAACCACTGGGTGAGCTGGCGCAGCTCCACCTGGGTGCCGCACCGCTCACAGTGGCCGTCGATGACCTGCTCGTTGGCGAGCACCGTCTGGTCCTTGGGGCACCAGTTGACGGCGGCGGAGCGCCGCTCGGCCAGGCCCTTCTCGAACATCCGCAGGAAGATCCACTGGGTCCAGCGGTAGTACTCGGGGTCCGCGGTGGAGATCTCGGTGGACCAGTCGATCGCGAAGCCCAGGCGCTGCAGCTGCAGCCTGATGCGCGCGATGTTCCGCGAGGTGACCAGTGCCGGCGGCTCGCCGGTGCGGATGGCGGCGTTCTCGGCCGGGAGCCCGAAGGCGTCGTAGCCCATGGGGTGGAACACCGCCGCGCCGTTGCGGCGCCGGAAGTGTGCGACCACGTCCCCCATGGTGTAGTTCTTGACGTGCCCCATGTGGATCTCGCCCGAGGGGTAGGGCAGCATCTCGAGCACGTAGGCTTTGGGCCGGTCCGGAAGCACCGGAACGACACCGTCACGGGAGATGACCTCGCACGTGAACGCGCCCTCGTCCGCCCAGACGCGCTGCCAGCGTGCCTCGATTGCCTCGGCGTCGTACCGGTCGGGTCGCGGGGTGTTCGGTGGGCTCGACATCGACGGGCGAGTATATCGGCGGCCTCGGGGGGGACCGGCGTGACCACGCTCCGGCCGGCGATCCGGCAGGCGGACCTGGACCGCGACTTCCTGGCGATCCTGGGGCTGTACCGGGCCCACAACTGGACCCACGCGAACGACCCCACCCGCCTGCGCCTGGCGATCGAGTCGTCGTCGTTCAGCGTGGTGGCCGAGGACGAGGACCGCGTGGTGGGGTTCGCCCGGGCGATGTCCGACGAGGCCTTCGCGGTCTACATCGCCGACATCCTCGTGGCGCCGGACCGGCAGCGGGAGGGCATCGGCCGGTCGCTGGCCAGGGCGATCCTGGACCACTACCCCCTCGACCGCTTCCACCACCAGGTGCTCATCGCCGAGCGCGGCGCCGAGGGCTTCTACCGGCGGCTCGGGATGTCGCCGGTGAACGTGTATGGCCTCACCGCGTTCATCCGCACCCGGTCCACCTGACCGTCCCGGCGGGGGTCAGCCGCCGAGGCTGGGGAACTCGATGACCGTGGTGAACACGGTCTCGCCGCCCTCGCGGTTGAAGACCGTGGCCCGGTGCCCCTTGGCGCGCCACACATGGGCCTTCGCGAACTCCCGGGCGTCCTCGGCGAGCATGAAGGTCCGCTGATCGACCACCGCCCCGCCGGCGCGGTCGGTCACCTCGACGCACCAGCCGTCGGCGGGCGGGAACTGGGCCTGGGTCACGCGGGACGCTCCGGTGGGACGCGGACGGGGGCGGGCAGCCTACCGGCGACACCACGCCCGCCGCCTGGGAGACTGGAGGGCGCCACCCCACGCACCACGGACCGGGAGCGACGCCATGCGCACCACACTCCGTCCAGCCCGCATCGCCGCCGCCGCAGGGGTCGTCATCGCCTGCGGCGCGCTCGCCGGCACGGCGGCGGCCCAGCCCCACCCGCGCCTGGTCGCCGTCCGGGTGGCCGAGCACCCCGGCTTCGACCGGGTGGTGTTCCGGTTCAGCGGCGGCCCCGTCCCGGCCCGCCGGCAGGTCCGGTACGTCCCGAAGCTCATCCAGGACGGCTCGGGCGCCACCATCCCGATCGCCGGACGGGCGATCCTGCAGGTGACCCTTTCGTTCGTGGACGCCCATGACGCGTCGGGTCGCCCCACCTCCCCCGCGAGCCTCGTGCTGCCGTTCAAGAACGTGATCGCGGTGAAGCGCGCGGGCGACTTCGAGGCGGTGGTGACCTACGGCATCGGCGTCGCGCGACGGCGGCCGGTGACCACCCGCGTCCTTGCGTCCCCCAGCCGGTTCGTGGTGGACATCCCCACGGACTTCCGGACGGTGCGCCGCCGCGTGTACTTCCAGAACCTGCCGCGCTTCGTGGCCGGCACCGAGCCGTACGTCAGGCCGGTGCTGCGGCGCGTGCCCGCCGCGGCCCCCGCGGCCGCCGTGCTGGACCGCCTGTTCGCCGGACCCACCGCGGCGGAGCGCGCCGCCGGGCTGCGGCTGGTGACCTCGAGGGCCACGGGGTTCCGCAACCTGTCGGTGTCCGGCGGCGTCGCCCGGCTGCGGCTCACCGGCGGCTGCGACAGCGGCGGCTCGACGTTCACCGTCGCGAACCTCATCGACCCCACCCTGGTCGCCCTGCCCAGCGTGAACGCGGTGAAGATCCTGAGCCCGTCCGGGCAGACCGGGAACCCGTCGGGCCCCGGCGGGTCGATCCCCGACTGCCTCAACCCGTAGGGCGCGTCAGCCGCCGCCCCCCACGGCATCGCGGCCGTGGGGGGCGTCCCAGTCCAGCTCCGGGCCCACCGGCACGATGCGCGTGGGGTTGATGGTGAGGTGCGTGCGGTAGTAGTGCCGCTTGATGTGGTCCAGGTCGACGGTCGCCGCGATTCCCGGCTGCTGGTACAGGTCGCGCAGGTAGCCGCTGAGGTTGGGGTGATCGGAGATGCGCCGCAGGTTGCACTTGAAGTGCCCCACGTACACGGGGTCGAAGCGCACCAGCGTGGTGAACAGCCGCCAGTCCGACTCGGTGATGCGCGGCCCCAGGAGGTAGCGCCGGTCCGCGAGGCGCCGCTCCAGCACCTCCAGGGCGCCGAAGAGGGCGGCGAAGGCCTGCTCGTAGGCCCGCTGTGTCACCGCGAAGCCGCACCGGTACACCCCGTTGTTCACGTTGGGGTACACGAACGCGTTGACCTCGTCGATCTCGGCCTCGAGGTCCGGCGGGCAGAGCAGCGGCCCGGGGTGACGGGCGAACGCCGCGAACTCGCGGTCGAGCATGCGGATGATCTCGGCGCTCTCGTTGTTCACGATGCGCCCGGTCACCGTGTCCCACAGCACGGGCACCGTGACCCGTCCCTCGAACGACGGGTCGGAGCGCCGGTACGCCTCGGACAGATGCCCGAAGCCGTTCACCGGGTCGGGGGTGTTGCCCTCCCCCTCCCGGATCGCCCAGCCGCGCTCGTCGCGCTCGGGGTCGACGACCGTCATGGAGATCACGTCCTCCAGGCCGCGGAGCGCGCGGTAGATGACCGTGCGATGCGCCCACGGGCACGCCAGCGACACGTAGAGGTGGTAGCGGCCCGGCGCGGCGGGAAAGCCGGACGAGCCGTCGGCGGTGACCCGGTCGCGGAACGCCGACTCCTGGCGGCGGAACCCGCCGTCGGCGTCCAGCTCCTTGGGGAACGGTGCGGCGGTCTCGGACATCGCGTGCTCCGGCGCAGGGGGTGCGGACCCGCATGAAAGCAGGGCCTGGGCGGCGGCGCCCCGCGACGGTAGGCTCGGCCGGCATGCCCTCGGTGCATCTCACCCCGCTCACGCCGCTGGCCTTCCTGGAGCGCTCGGCCGACGTGTTCCGGGACCGCACGGCGGTCGTACACGACGGCGGGACCATGACCTACGGGGAGCTGGCGGCCGAGGTCACGCGGATGGCGCACGCCCTGCGGGCGTCCGGCGTGGCCCCCGGGGACCGCGTCGCCCACCTGTGCCCCAACGCCCCCGCGCTGCTGGTCGCGCACTTCGCGGTGCCGCTGGCGGGCGCGGTGCTGGTGGCCATGAACACCCGCCTGTCGCCGGAGGAGATCCTCACGATCTGCGAGCACTCCGGCGCGGTGGCCGTGGTGGCCGACACGGAGTTCGCCCCGACGATCGAGGCGGTGCGCGACCGGATGCGGTCGGTGCGCGAGGTGGTGTGGGTGGACGACACCGGCACGGGCCTCCCCGCCGGAGGCGTCGCGATGGACGCGTACCTGGCGCGCGGGTCGGATGCGCCCCTGCCGTGGCGGGTGGACGACGAGGACGCCACGATCTCCGTCAACTACACCTCCGGCACCACCGGGCAGCCGAAGGGCGTGATGTACACGCATCGCGGCGCGTACCTGAACGCCCTGGGCGAGGGACTCACCGCCGGCCACGACCACCACACCGTGTACCTGTGGACGCTGCCGATGTTCCACTGCAACGGCTGGTGCCACCCGTGGGCGATCGCGGCGGCGGGCGGCGTGCAGGTGTGCCTGCGGGCCGTGCGCGGCGACGCGATGTGGCGGGCCATCCGGGAGCACGGGGTCACCCACATGTGCGGCGCGCCGGTGGTGCTGAGCACCCTGGTGAACGCCCCGGAGGCCGGGCCGGTGGGCCACGAGCTCACCGTGATGGTGGCCGCGGCGCCGCCGAGCCCCACGATCCTCGCCCAGACCGAGGCGCTCGGTGCCCGGATCATCCACGTCTACGGCCTCACCGAGACCTACGGCCCGTACACGGTGTGCCAGCCGCAGGCCGGCTGGGAGTCCGAGCCGGTGGAGGCGCGGTCGCGGCTGCTCGCCCGCCAAGGCGTCGCGATGGTGATGGCGGACCCCATCCGGGTGGTCGACGAGGACATGAACGACGTCCCGCGCGACGGCGCCACCATCGGCGAGGTCGTGATGCGCGGCAACGACGTCATGAAGGGGTACTTCGCGGCGCCGGAGCTCACCGCGCAGGCGTTCCGCGGCGGCTGGTTCCACTCCGGCGACCTCGGGGTGTGGCACCCCGACGGATACATCGAGCTGCGGGACCGGGCGAAGGACGTGGTGATCTCCGGCGGGGAGAACATCTCCACCATCGAGGTGGAGCAGGCCGTGGTGAGCCACCCGGCCGTGCTGGAGGCCGCCGTGGTGGGCGTGCCGGACGATCGCTGGGGCGAGCGCCCCAAGGCGTTCGTGGTGCTGCGGGAGGGCATGGTGCTGGAGGCCGAGGTGCTGGTGGCGCACGTGCGCACGCGGATCGCGGGCTACAAGTGCCCGGAGCCGCACCGCGTGGCGTTCGTGGAGGCCCTGCCGCGCACCTCCACCGGCAAGGTCCAGAAATACGTGCTGCGCGAGCGCGAGTGGGGGGACGGGGCCGGCGGATCAACTGACCGCCCGGGCCGTCAGGTGCGGTGGATGTGCCCGTGTTCGTCCGCGCCGATGCGGACGTCGCGGCTGGGCTCGTCGAACTCGAACTCCACCGGCCCGGCGTAGACGTGGGCGCCGTTGTGGACGATGTCGGCCACGAGGCGGTCGGGCACGGTCGTGGGGCCCTCGAGGACCACCTCGATGCGGCTGCCGCCGGAGCCGCCCAGCTCGTGGACGTGCACCCTGCCGTTCACGCGGGCGCGCCCGCCCCGCAGGGTGGAGGTCGGCGCGTCGCAGGACAGGTCGCCGCCCACGAAGATCTCGGAGTTGAACACCCCCTGCCCGGTGAGGACCAGCGACCCGCTGGCCTCCAGGTCGCAGGCCTGCAGATAGGCGACGCGCACCTCGGCGGGGTCGGCGACCTGCCGGCGCATCGCGGCGACGTGGAGGTTGAGCTGGCCCACCAGGCCGCGCAGCTGCGCGGTGGACTCCAGCTCGTGCACGCCCAGTCCGTCCACCACGTGGTCGACGGCGGCGACGGCCTCCTCCACGGCGGGCTCGAAGGTGCCGGCCACGTGGGTGCGGATGACGCCCCGCGCCTCGTGGAACCGCACCCGGACGTGGGCGAACTGCCCCTCCAGCAGCGCCAGCAGGGCGGCGCCCGGCTTCAGCTCGGCGCCGCGGGCGGCGGCGGCCTCGGTGAGCTGGTCCACGATTGCGGCCATCACGTCGAGCTCCTCCGGGGCGTCGCCGAGGGCGGTGAGGAGCTTGACCAGCACGGCCTGCCGGCCCCCGGCCCGCAGGCGGGAGTGGACGCACGACCCGGTGATGGTGAGCGACCCGCCGGCCTCGACGTCGGCGTGGTCGATGCCGCCCACGATCTCGAGCTCGTGCTTGACACGGACCACCCGGCCCTCCTCCACGGAACCGGTCACCACCAGCGAGGCGAGGACGTCCACGTCGCCGGTGGAGACGTCCACGTCGCCGGCGAGCGTGATGCGCTCCTCCACGACGACCATGGCGCCGGCCGCGGCGGGCCGCCCGTCGACGCCGGCCAGCAGGTGGAGCGTCCCGTCCTCGGCGAGCTCGCGGACGGTGCCCATGCCGGCGGCCAGGGGCGCGTCCTTCGCGTCGCGGGCCGGCAGTTCCTCGCCGGTGACGGCGCGCCCGGGAGCCCCCGGCACGCACGGCGTCTTGGTGGCGATCAGCGTTCCGCGCGGGACGGTGTGCAGGGCGTTGAGCTTCAGCGCGTCGATGAAGTGGAGGATCACCTCGGCATCCTCCGGCGGCTGCACCGGGACGCCGCGGGCCACGATGCGCCCGGTCCCGTCGGACGACCGCAGGGCCGCCGCGACCTCGCCGGGGAGCACGCCGGACACGACGCCCGCCTCGGCGAGCGCCGCCTGGGCGTCGGCGTCGGTGGCGGGCGGCGCCTCGGTCTTCTCGATGACCTGCCGCTGCAGGATGACCTCCTGCGCCGGCGAGCGGTCCTCCAGCGCGTAGGTGAGCCCCGGGGCCCGCGAGACCGTCATCCGTGCGGTGAGCCGGTCGCCGGACACCGCGACGGTCACGGTGGTGACCGGGTCCACCGACCCGGGGTCCACCTCGACCCCGTCCAGGTCGTGCAGCTCCACCCGGGTGCCGGCGTCGTGGCCGTTGCGGCGGATCGTGACGCCGTCGCCGGCGATGAGCACCGCGGACCCGTCGCCGGGCTCCGCGTCCAGGACGAGGCGGCCGTCCACGACGCTGATCATCCCGATGCGACCGGTGGCGAGATCACTCCCCATGCATCAGGTATCGACCCGGGGCGGCGCCTGATGAGCGGGCGTAGAGATTCCCGCGCGTTCGTCTTCCCTGCTCCGCGGGTATTCGGGGGGCACATCGTCCGGGAGGAGCCGCCATGCCGCGTCGCCTGCTCGTGGTCGCGAACGAGACCATCGCGAGTCCGCACCTGGCCGGGGAGGTCCGCCGCCGCGCGGGCGGCGATGCGGACGTGCTGGTGGTGGCGCCGCGGCTGCACCGCGGCCGGCTGGACCACTGGCTGAGCTCCGGCGAGGAGCGCGCGCGGGCGGCGGCGACGGACCGCCTGGAGGCCACCGTCGCGGCCCTGGCCGCGGACGGCCTGCGCGTGGAGGGACGCGTGGGCGACCCCGACCCTCTGCAGGCGATGGACGACGCGGTGCGGGAGTTCGGTCCGGACGAGGTGGTCATCTCCACGCACCCGCCGGGCCGGTCGCAGTGGCTGGAGCGGCGGATCGTGCAGGAGGCCCGCACGCGGTACGGGTTCCCGGTGACGCACCTCACGGTGGACCTGGAGGCCGGGACGATGGCCGTGGACGCCGACCGGGATCCGGCGGCGCCGCCGGAGGAGGCGGTGCCGGTGTACCACGCGTCCGGCTACGACGAGGCCATGCGCATCCGCAGCCGCGGCTTCCGCGAGGCGGCGCAGCCGGGCGGCTGGGTGGAGGTGTCCACCGATGAGCCGGCGGACGGGGACGCGGTGGTGTTCGCGGTGCGCGTGCCGCGCAGCGCCCTGGAGGGCCTCGCCCGCGACGGCGCCGGGGTGCGGGTGCCCGCGGCGCTCCTCGACGCGCACGGCCCGCCCGTGGAGACCGACATCAGCCACGCGGAGTAGCCCGGAACGACGAAACCCCGCTCACGGGCGGGGTTTCGGAGGTGGAGGATACCGGGATCGAACCGGTGACCTTCGCGCTGCCAGCGCGACGCTCTCCCAGCTGAGCTAATCCCCCTGGGTGCGGGCAGTATAGGTGACCCGTCCGCACGCTCCAAGGCATGTGGACGCCCGCACGGCGGCGTCAGGACGCGGCCAGCTCCAGGGTCTCCTGCGGCGCCTCGCCCCACAGCCGGTCCAGGCGGTAGAAGTCCCGCGCCTGCGGCGTGAACACGTGGACGACGACGTCCAGGTAGTCCATGAGGATCCACTCGGCCTCCCGCTCCCCCTCGATGCGGCGGGGAGTGGTGCCCTGCTCCTTGAGCTGCTTGCGGATCTCGTCGGAGATGGCCTTCGTCTGGCGGGGCGTGGAGCCGGTGCAGACGATCATGTAGTCGGTGTAGACGACCAGCTCGCGCATGTCGATGAGGACGATGTCGCGGGCCTTCTTGTCGGCGGCGGCCGACGCGGCCGCCCTGGCGAGCTCGAGAGGGTTCGCGGCGAACTCCTGTTCCGTGGTGCTGTCCCGGTCACGGTACGGCCCCCGCGGGCGCCGCGCAACCGTCCCCGGGCCGCCTCAGTCCCGCAGCAGGGCCTCCACGCCCTCCGGGACCAGGTACCGCACGGGGGCGCCCTCCTCCAGGCGGCGGCGCACCATCGTCGAGGACACGCCGATCTCCGGCGCCTCGACCACGTCGACCCGCCCGGGGGCGACGGTGGCCGCCGTCTCGCGGATGCGCTCGGCGCTCCAGCCGGGCCGCGGCACCACCGCGATGCGCGCGAGGCGCAGCAGGCGCGCCGGGTCGTGCCAGTCCGGCAGCGTCCGCAGGCGGTCCGCGCCGAGCAGGAACCAGAGCTCCGCACCCGGGTGCTCCCGGGCGACGAGCTCCATGGTGTCGGCCGTGAAGCTGGGCCCGTCGCGGTCGACCTCCACCCGCGAGCACGCGAGGCCCGGGTGACCGGCCACGGCGGCCTCCACCATCCGCACGCGGTGCTCGGCGCCGAACCGCGGCGCGGGCCGGTCGGTGGGCGTCCCCACGGGGACCAGCAGCATCAGGTCGAGCCGCAGGCGCCACCAGGCCTCCTGGGCGAGGATGAGGTGCCCCACGTGCGGCGGGTCGAAGGCGCCGCCCAGCACCCCGACGCGCCGTGCGGGGGTCACGGCACCTGCCCCTGCCCGTGACCCGCGAGGCGGGTGGTGGTGAGCGCGGCGAGGGTCACGGCACCGCCGTGGCCGCCGGGCGGGGCCGCCACCCCGAGGGCGGCGCCCTCGCCGAGGCCCTCCCCCTCCACGATGCGCGGGGAGGCGTTCACCAGCACGCACCCGGTGGACACCGCGTGCCGGAACCGGTCGGCCTCCGCGGTGCCCGCGGCGATCACGCAGGCGAGCTGCCCCGTGCCCTCGGACTCCACGACCTCGGTGGCGGCCTCCAGGGACGGCACCATGCGCGCCGCCACGCCGTGCGCGGCGAGGGCCTCCAGCGCCGTCGTCCCGAACGCCGACGCCACGGCCTCGTGGACCAGCACCACCTCGGTGAGCGTCTGCTCGCGTGGCCGCTGGGTGGCGAGGCTCATCACCACGCCCGCGGCCACGTCCGGGTCGGCGCCCGCGTCCACGTACACGTGGGCCACGCCGTGCGGGGCGCGCAGCACCGGCATCGCCGCCGCCGCCGCCACGCGGTCCAGGTCCGCCGGGTCGCCGCGCACCAGCAGCAGGTCGACGTACGCGTCCAGGGCGAGCAGCCGGTCGAGCTCGGCGGCGTCCGGGCCGAGGGTGGCGAGCGCGGCGGGCGGGAAGTCCGCCTCCCGGAGGCCGCCCTGCAGCACCTCGTTGACGATGCGGTTGGTGCGGCGGGCGGCCGCGCCGCCCCGCAGGACCGCCGCGTTGCCGGTGCGGACGCACATCGCGGCGGCGTCGGTGGTG
This sequence comes from Thermoleophilia bacterium, assembly GCA_020848615.1. Taxonomy (GTDB): domain Bacteria; phylum Actinomycetota; class Thermoleophilia; order Miltoncostaeales; family Miltoncostaeaceae. The sequence goes on along the minus strand of JADLHW010000099.1, from coordinate 7,432 downwards.
ACGTGCGGGGCGGCCTCGTACACCACGGCCACCAGCCCCACCGGGACGCGCTCGTGGCCCACCGACACGCCGTCCGGCAGGCGCCGCGCCCACTCGACGCGGCCGATGGGGTCCGGCAGCGCCGCGACGCGCCGCATGCGCCCGGCCATGCCCGCCACCCGGTCGCCGTCCAGCAGCAGCACGTCCAGGGCACGCCCGTCCAGGCCGGCGCGCTTGGCCTCCGCCATGTCCTCGTGGTTCTCGCGCAGGATCTCGTCCGCGCGGCGTTCCAGGGCGTCGGCCATCTCCACCAGGGCCGCGGAGCGCCGCCGCCCGGTGGCGCCGGCCACGACGCGGGCCGCGGCGGCGCCCTCGCCCACCACGCGCTCCAGGTTCGAGGTGCGGCGCGCCATCAGTCGCCGTCCAGCACGAACTGGTCGCGGTGGATGACCTCGGGCGCGGCGCCCGGCAGGCGGGCGACGACCTCCTCGGACTTCAGCCCGGCGATCACCCGCACCTCGTCGGCCGAGAGGGCGCTGATGCCCTTGCCCACCAGCACGCCGCCCTCGTCGACCACCTCCACCGCGTCCCCGCCGCCGAACTGCCCGTCGGCGCCGCGCACGCCCACCGCCAGCAGCGAGGTGCCGCGCACGCGCAGCGCCCGGGCCGCCCCGGCATCCACGCGGATGCGCCCCAGCGCGGGCTTGGCGTACCGCAGCCACAGCTTGAACGCCGACTCCCGCTTGGCCTGCGGCCGGAACCTGGTGCCCACGTGGCTTCCGGAGGCGACGGCCGGGATGAGCCCGTCGGCCTGGCCGTCGCCGATCACGCACGTCACCCCGGCGGCCGTCGCCATGCTCGCCGAGGCGATCTTGGAGCTCACCCCGCCGCGGCCGATCCCGGAGCCCGCAAGGTCGGCCAGCGGCACATCGGCCGGGCGGGTGCCGGCCGGGACGTCGCCCAGCAGCGCCGGGGCGCCGTCCGCGCCGTCCACGTACAGGCCGTCGCGGTCGGTGAGCAGCACCAGCCACGTCGCGCCCAGGAGGATGGCCACCTGGGCGGCGAGCACGTCGTTGTCGCCGAAGGTGAGCTCGTCGGTGGCGGTGGTGTCGTTCTCGTTGATCACCGGCACCACGCCCAGCTCCAGCAGCCGCTGGAGGGTGTTCCGGGCGTTCACGTAGCTCGCGCGCCGCTCCAGGTCCGAGGACGTGAGCAGCACCTGGGCCGGCGTGACCCCGTGGGCGCCGAACAGGTCGAGGTACCGCTGGAACAGCACCCCCTGCCCCACCGCCGAGGCGGCCTGCAGGTCCGGCAGCGCCGCGGGGCGCTCGCGGATGCCCAGCCGCCCGAGCCCGCAGGCGATCGCGCCGCTGCTCACCAGCACCGGGCGGTGCCCCTGCCGCAGGACGCGCACCAGGTCCCGCACGCGGGCCGCCATGAGCTCCTCGCGCAGATTCCCGCCGGCGTCGACCAGCGTCGACGAGCCGAGCTTTGCGACCAGGACGCTCACGCCGCCGCCGGCGCCGCCCCGAGCGCCCGCACCAGGGCCTCCCGGAGCGCGGCGACGCCCTCGCCGGCCACGCTGTCCACCGCGAAGTCCGCCCAGGCCGGCCGGTCCGCGGGATCCGCGTGCGTGGCGACCACCCACTCGGCGGCGCCCTCATGTGTGAACGGCCCGAAGCCCTCGCGGGCGCGGGCGATCCGCGCCTCGGCCGGCTCCTCATCCGAGGCGTCGACGCAATGCAGGATCACGCGGGCCCGTTCGCACTGGACCAGGTGATCGTCGTCGCGCGGGGTGCCGTCGGCCGCCAGGCCCGGCAGGTCGATCACCGTGAACAGGTGCCCCTCGTCGTCCTCCAGCGGCCCGAGCGCCGGTTCCCTGGTGGAGTGCGGCCACGCCGCGACCGTCGCGCCCGCGCCGGTGAGGGCCACCAGCACGGCGCTCTTGCCGGAGTTCGGCAGCCCCACCAGGGCGACGTCGACGGCCAGGCGCAGCTCCAGCGTGACCCACGCCTCCTCACCCGGCATGCCCGGCACGGTCTCCCTGGGTGCCTGGTGCGTGGAGCTGCGGAACGCCCGGTTCCCCACGCCGCCCTCGCCGCCGCGGGCCACCTGCACGCGGTCCCCGGCGTGGTCGAGCTCGGCGATGACCTCGTCGTCGCGCAGCACGCGCGTGCCGGGCGGCACGGCGATCTCCAGGTCGTCCCCGGCCCGGCCGCGCTTCACGCGGCCCTCGCCGGCACCACCGGCCTGCGCCCGGTGGTGCACGGCGTGCCGGAACCGGGTGAGGTCCTTCTCCTGCTCGTCCGCGACCACGTACACGCGCCCGCCCCGGCCGCCGTTGCCGCCGTCGGGACCGCCGCGAGGGATGTACTTCTCACGACGGAACGACAGGCAGCCGCCGCCGCCGTGGCCACCTTCGACGTGGATGCGCGCCCTGTCGGTGAAGGGCACGGCCGCGCTTACTGGGCGGCCGCGGCCTCCGGGTGCACGAACACACGCCGGCCCTTGCGGCCGTTGGTGAACTCGACGCGGCCCGAGACCGTGGCGAAGATCGTGTAGTCGCGGCCCATGCCCGCGCCGTCGGCCGGCTTGAACTCGCTGCCGCGCTGCCGGACGATGATCGACCCGGCGGGAACCACCTGACCGGCGAACACCTTCACCCCGAGGCGCTGTGCCGCGGAGTCGCGTCCGTTCCGGCTGGAGCCGCCACCCTTCTTGTGCGCCATTTCCTACCTCAGCCGATCGACTCGATGCGGATGCGCGAGAGGCGGGAACGGTGCCCGCGCTTGCGCTTGCTGTCCTTCTTCGCCCGGTAGGTGAACGCGATGAGCTTGGGGCCCAGCACGTGCTCCTCGACCGTGGCGTTCACGGTGCCGCCGTCCGACAGCGCGCCGCCGGACACGCCGGTCGCGAGGACGGTCGGTGCGAAGCTGTCGCCGGGCTCCTGCGCGAGGCGGTCGACGAGCAGGCGCTCACCGGCGCGCACCTTGTACTGCTTGCCCGACAGGGCGATCACGGCGTAATCCGGCACCACTTCTCCCACGACAGGGTCGGAACGACGGCGGAGGATAGCACGGGGATGCGCGCGCGTACCGGCGCTCCTCAGAGGGCCTCGCACATGCGGTCCGCCCAGTCCGGTCCGCCCAGCAGCTCGGGCAGCTCCAGGGCCGCCACCACGTTCAGCAGCATGCCCATCGCGAAGAACTCCCGCACGCGGTCCGGCGTGGCCCCGCTGAGCTCGGCCACCCGCGCGTGCATGCGGGACATGCGCTCCCGCACGACGGCCTTCACGCGGTCGTCGCCGGAGGCGGCGAACGCCTGCAGCAGCATCATCAGCAGCACCCGGTCCTCCAGCAGGCGGCCGTAGGCGGCGCCCATCGCCCGCAGCGGGTCCCCGCCGCCCGCCGCGGCCGCGGCGTCCGAGAACGCGGTCTCCACCGCGGTGAAGGCGCGGTCGAGCGCGGCCTCGAACACGGCGCGCTTGGAGCCGAAGAGGCGGATCACGTACGGCTGGGAGATGCCGGCGCGCCGGGCGACGGCGTCGGTGGTGGCCTTCTCGAAGCCGTGCTCGGAGAACTCCTGCAGGGCCGCGTCCACGATCGCGACGCGGCGTTCACCGGCGGTCATGCGTGCGGGGGTCGTCATGGGTTGACATGTTATCAGCGGATAACTACCCTGCCGCCATCCCCGGATGGTTATCAGCCGATTACAACCCTGGAGGCCGCATGCCCACACAGCGCCGGCAGCAGATCTGGGCACTGGCCATCACCGGCCTGGCCCTGTTCATGGTCGTCCTCGACAACCTGGTGGTCACCACCGCCCTGCCCGTCATACGGACGGATCTGGACATGTCCCTGGACTCCCTGGGGTGGGTGGTGAACGCCTACACGCTCTCGTTCGCGGTGCTGCTGCTCACCGGCGCGGCGCTGGGCGACCGCCTGGGCCGCCGCCGCATGTTCGCGGCCGGCATCCTGGTGTTCGCCGCCGCGTCCGCGGGGTGCGCGCTCGCCGGGTCGCCCGAGGCGCTCATCGCGTTCCGCGCCATCCAGGGCGCCGGGGCGGCGATGGTGATGCCGCTGTCGCTCACCCTGCTCACCGACGCGTTCCCGCCCGGGAAGCGCGGCATGGCGCTCGGCATCTGGTCGGGCATCAGCGGCCTCGCGGTCGCGGCCGGGCCGGTCATCGGCGGCGCCGTGGTGGACGGCATCTCGTGGCACTGGATCTTCTGGCCCAACGTCCCCCTGGGCGTGCTCACCGCGGTGCTGGCCGTGCGGGCCATGACCGAGTCGCGCGGCGCGCCGCGGCGCCTGGACCTGCCGGGCATGGCGCTCGCCGGCGCCGGGCTGCTGGGTGTGGTGTGGGGCCTGGTGCGCGGCAACGGCGAGGGCTGGACCTCCCCCGAGATCCTGCTCGCCCTGGGCCTCGGCACCCTGTTCCTGGCGGCGTTCGTGGCCTGGGAGGCGCGCAGCGCCCACCCCATGCTGCCCCTGGGCATGTTCCGCAGCCGCGGCTTCACCATCGCCAACGCCGTGTCGGTGGCCATGTACTTCGGGATGTTCGGCGCGATCTTCTTCCTCGCCCAGTTCCTGCAGACGGTGCAGGGCAACAGCCCGCTGAAGGCCGGGCTCATGATCCTGCCCTGGACGGTGATGCCGATGTTCGTCGCCCCCATCGCGGGCGCGATGTCCGACCGTGTCGGCGCCCGTCCGCTCATGGTCTCGGGCCTGGCGCTGCAGGCCGGCGCCCTGGCCTGGCTGGCGCTCGCCAGCAGCCCGGACGTGGGGTACGGCGCGCTGCTGGTGCCGTTCGCCATGGCGGGCGCCGGCATGGCGCTGGTGTTCCCGCCGGTCGCGAACCTGCTGGTCGCCTCGGTCCCCGAGGCCCGCATCGGCGTGGCCTCCGGGGCGAACAACACGATGCGGGAGGTCGGCGGGGCCCTCGGCATCGCCGTCATGACCGCGGTGTTCACCGCCACCGGCGGCTACGCGTCGCCGCAGGCGTACGTGGACGGGCTCACGCCGTCCGTGCTGGTGGGTGCGGCCGTCGTCGCGGCGGGGGCCCTGCTGGCCCTCGCCGTGCCCGGGCGGCGCGCGGCGCGCATCCCCGCTCAGGCGGCCGCGGAGGCCGCCTGAGCGACGGGACGCGTCAGGCGGCCTTGCGGGTGCGGAGCTTGGCCTCGCCGTCGGCGACGGCCTTGTCCGGCTCCACGGTGACCGACCTGCCGACGTACTCCTCGATCTCGAGCACCCTGGCGCGGCCGTCCTCGTTGAGGAGCTCGGCCGCCCGGGGGCTCACCCGCACCACCACCGCGTCCTCGGACGCCGAGGCGGCGGCCCGGGACACGGCCCGGCAGGTGTCGATCGCGACGGTCTCGTCCGACAGCACGTAGCCGAAGCCCTCACAGACCCGGCACTGCTCGGTCATCACCTCGCGGGGACCGTCGCTGATGTTCTGGCGGGTCATCTCCACCAGGCCCAGCGGCGAGATGTCCGCCACGAACGTGCGCGTGCGGTCCTTCTCGAGCGCCGCCTCCAGCGCGGCCTTCACGGCCTTGCGGTTGGGGGCGTCGCTCATGTCGATGAAGTCGATGATCACGATGCCGCCGATGTCCCGCAGCCGCAGCTGGCGCACCGCCTCGGCCGCCGCCTCCAGGTTGGTCTTGGTGGCGGTGTCCTCCAGGCGGTTCCCCCCGCGGCCCACGTTGCCGCCGGAGTTGACGTCGATGACCGTCATGGCCTCGGTGTCGTCGATCACCAGGTAGCCGCCCGAGGGCAGCGGGGCGCGCCGCTCGAGCGTCGACCTGATGGCCTTCTCGGCCCCGAAGGCGGTGAGCAGCGGCTGCTCGCCCTCGTACAGCGTCACCTTCGACGCCATCGCCGGCGACGTGCGCCGCAGGAAGTTGAGGATGCGCTCATGCTGGCCGGGCTCGTCGACGATGACCTCGTCGACGTGCTTGTTCAGCAGGTCGCGGATGACCTTGAGCGACACGTCGGCCTCGCTGTACAGCAGCGACGGGGCCTTCACCTGGCCGGTGCGCTGCTGCAGCGCGGTCCACAGGCGCCGAAGGGCCTGGTAGTCGCGGGCGATGTCCTCGGCGGACGCGCCGGCGGCGGCGGTGCGCACGATGAGCCCGCCCTCCAGCGGCAGGGCGCCGCAGATCTTGCGCAGGCGCTTGCGCTCGTCGTCGAGCAGCTTGCGGCTCACCCCCACCCCGTCCCCGTACGGGACGTACACCACGAACCGCCCGGCGAGGGACAGCTGCATGGTGAGGCGGCACCCCTTGGTGCCCATGGGGTCCTTGGTGGCCTGCACCAGGACCTCGTCGCCCTTCTTCAGGAGCTCCGCGATCTGGCGCTTGTGCTTCGGCACGCCGATGGCCACGACCTCGTCGACGTGCAGGAACCCGCTCTTGGGGAGGCCGACGTCCACGAAGGCCGCCTCCATGCCGGCGAGCACGTTGCCCACCCGGCCCTTCCAGACGTGGCCGACGACCGATCGCCGACCGCGCCGCTCGATGTAGCACTCCGCCGTGCGCCCGTCCTCGAGGATCGCGACGCGCGTCTCCCACGGGTCGACGGAGACCAGGATCTTGGTGTTCAGCGCTCCTCCTGTACGGGGTCGTGCCCGGAGGGTGCGAGGCGGCGTGCGCCTGCGGCGACCCCCCTGGTGACGGTGTAGGCCAACCCACCGCGGACGACGGTCCCGGCGGAGGGTACGGCGGTGATCAGACGACGCGCGGTCGCGCGCCACAACGGTGCGGCCACGGCGATGCCCGCCACCTGGCCCGCGGTGCGGGCGTCGGGGCGGCCGCCGGCGAGGCCGGTGAGGTCGGATGCCAGGCGGGCCTGGATGACGGTGAGCAGCGGCATCGCGGCCCCGGAGATCCCGGGGGTGGATGCCACCACGGCGGCGCGGCGGGCGGCGCGGCGTTCGAGGCCGCGGGCCACCTCCCGGCGCAGCGGGGGATGGGTGCTGCCCGCGGCGACCGCGCGGGCGGCGAGGCCGCGCACGACGGCGGCGCGCAGGGCGTCGGCCCCCGCCGCGTCGAGCGCGTCGATGTGCTGGACCACCGACATCTCGACGTCGGGGTCGGCGAGCAGGGCCCGCTCCGCCCGGCGCCGCTGCACGTGGGTGCCCAGCACGGCGACGACGGCGTCGCCGCCCCTGCGGCGGTGCTCGCCCACCACGGGCGCCACGTGGGTGGCGTTCCCGCCGGGGGCGATCACGGCGACCAGCATGTCGTCGGGGGTGGGTGCTCCCACCGTGCCGCCCAGGATCCGGGCGGCGTCGGCGGCGAGGCCGGCGTCACCGGCGTCCACCACCACGACCGCCACGTCCTTGTCGGCGGCGAGCGCCGAGAGGCCGACGGCCATCGCGAGGGGCTTGGCGGCGCGGAACCCGCGTTTGATCAGTGGCACTTGGGGAGGTCTTCGGTCACAGTCCCGCGCGG
>JADLHW010000098.1 GCA_020848615.1 Thermoleophilia bacterium | reverse complement strand
GGTGCACCTCCAGGGGCGGATGGATCCGTTGGCCGCAGACCGCGGCAACCCATCTACGGTCCGCGATGCCCGCCGCGTCCCGCGATGCGCAAGGGCCACGCGCCCCAGGACGGTCCGCTGACCCAAATGGGGGAAGGCCCGCTCTGGGCGGGCCTTCCCGGCATTCCCGGTGACCGGCGGGCGTCCGGCCTACCGGCGGCCGCGGCGGGCGGCCGACGTCCGCTGGCGGAGGATCATCCGCAGCAGCTCGGGGTGCGTGTGCATCCCCCCTCCCCTCCGTGCGTCCTAGGCGTGGGCGCGGCGGCGGCGCCCGGTGAGCATCGTGCCCTCGTGGCCGCAGTAGCAGCGGAAGCGCACGAGGATGCCGGCCGGGGTGTTCTCGAATCCGCTGAGACGGGACTCCCAGACCAGCGTGGGCCCGCAGTGCGGGCAATCGATTCCCAGCATCGTGCGTCTCCTTCCCATAGGACCTCTTGGACTGAATACCAATCCATTGGGCCTTGGCTGGAAAGGGCCTATCTGCGAGTATTGGACCCCATGAGGGTCTCCGCGCGACGAATGGGCTCGCTCCTGGGGCATTGGGCCGAGGGCAATGGACCGCTGCATGAGCGGCTCGCCGGCGGCCTCACCCGCGTGATCGAGCGGGGCGAGCTGCCCGGCGAGGCGCTGCTGCCCACCGAGCGGGAGCTCGCGGCGGAGCTGGGGGTGAGCCGCACCACGGTCGTCACGGCCTACGGGTCGCTCAAGCGCACCGGCCGCCTCGCCAGCCGTCAGGGGCGCGGCACCTGGATCCCGAAGGCGTCCACCGCGCCGCGCGCCGGGTCGAGCGCCGGGATCACCTCCGAGCTGTTCGGATCGATGTTCGACGAGGGCGACGGGGCGATGGTGGACCTCACCGCCGCCTGCCCGCCCGTGAACCCCGTGGTGGTCGAGGCCGTGCGGTCGTGGACCGGCGCCCAGCTCGCCGACGGCATGACCGGGCTGGGCTACCTGCCCGGCGGGCTGCCCGCCCTGAGGGCCGCGATCGCCGAGCGGTACACGCGGGAGGGGCTGCCCACCGAACCCGCCCAGATCGTGGTGACCAACGGCGGCCAGCAGGCGATCTCCCTCATCGCGTCCCTGCTGGTGCGGCCCGATGCCGCGGCGCTCATCGAGGATCCCACCTACCCCGGCGCCCTGGACATCCTGCGCTCGCGCGGGGCACGGCCCATCCCGGTGCCCATGGACGGCGACGGGATCCTCCCGGACGTCCTGGAGACCCAGGCGGTGCGCCACCGCCCCGCGCTGATCTACGTGGTGCCGAGCTTCCACAACCCCACCGGGGCGCTCCTGGCCCCCGATCGCGCGGCCCGCATCGCCGAGCTGTCGCGCCGCACCGGAATCCCGGTGGTGGACGACCAGGTGCTGCGTCACATCTGGATCCGCGGACGCCGCCCGCCGCTGGGCCTCGCCCACCACGATCCGGAGGCCCCCGTCCTCACCGTCGGGTCGCTCAGCAAGACGATGTGGGGCGGGTTCCGCATCGGCTGGGTGCGGGCGCCGCGGTCGCTCGCCGAACGCCTCGCGCGCGCCCGGCTGCTCGCGGACCTGGGCGGGTCCGTGCCGAGCCAGGTGATGGCGCTGCACCTGATGGACCGCTTCGACGCGGCGGCCGAGGCGCGCCGGGGCATCGTGCGGGCCGCCGCCGACGCCGCGGACGCGGCGATGGCCGAGCTGCTGCCGGACTGGGAGTACACGCCGCCGCCGGGTGGCGCGACGCTGTGGGTGCGGATGCCCTGGGGCGACGCGCGCGCCTACGCGCAGGCCGCGCAGCGCGCCGGGGTGCTGGTGCTGCCGGGCTCGGCGATGTCGGCCACCGGGGGCCACCAGGACCGGCTGAGGATCTCGCTGCTGGGCGAGCCCGGGGAGCTGCGGGAGGGGATCCGGCGGATGGCCGCCGCCTGGGAGGCGTACCGGCACACGGCCTGCGACGGGGGGCTGGTGGTCTGATGGCGGTGTCCGAGGGGCCGTTCCGGGTGGACCGGGGCGGCGGCGTGGTGCTGGACGCCGAGTCCGCCGGCGAGGGCCCGGAGGTCCTGCTCCTGCACGGGCTCACGGCCACCCGGCGGTACGTCCTGCACGGCTCCCGCGGGTTGGAGCGCGCCGGCCGGCGGGTGATCTCCTACGACGCGCGCGGCCATGGGCGGTCCACACCGCCGGCCGATCCCGTGGAGTACGCCTACCGGCCCACGCTGGCCGACGACGCCGTCGCGGTCCTCGATGCCTCCGGGGCCCGGGACGCGGTGCTGATGGGCCAGTCGATGGGCTCCGCCACCGCGCTGGCCGTGGCGTTCACGCATCCGGAGCGCGTGCGGGGCCTGGTGATCGTGACCCCGGCGCACCGCGGCCACCCGGCGGCGGACATGACGCGCTGGGATGCCCTGTCGCGGGGCCTGGCGACCGGCGGGGTCGAGGGCTTCATGGCCGCCATGGGTGAGCCGCGCGTCCCCGAGAAGTGGCGGTCGTCGATCACGACCGTGGTGCGGCAGCGGATGGAGCGGCACGAGCACCCGGACGGCGTCGCGGCGGCCCTCGCCGCGATCCCCCGCACCGCCGCGTTCGACGGCGTCGAGGCCCTGCGGGACCTGCGCGTGCCGGTGCTCGTGGTGGGCAGCCGGGACGAACTCGACCCCGACCATCCCCTCTCGGTGGCCGAGGAGTACGCCCGCCTCATCCCGGGATGCGAGTTCGTGGTCGAGGCTCCGGGCGAGAGCCCCCTGGCGTGGCGCGGCGGGTCCCTGTCGGCCGCCGTGCTGGACCTCATGGCGCGCCGCGGCATCTGACCCCGGGGCCTCAGACCGGGGCGGCCCGCACCGTGTAGCCCCGCTCGCCGATGAGGCGCACCGCCTCGGCGGCGGCGGCCGCGCCGTCCACGCGCACCACCAGCTCCCCCACCCCGCCGGGCGGGTGCGGCTGCAGCGCGAGGTCGGTGATGTTGATGTGCGCGTGCCCGAGCGCGGTGGCGATCTCCGACAGGGCGCCCGGCAGGTCGGGGATGTCGGTGACGATGGCCCACGCCTCCCCGGCCGGCTCGTCCCCCCCGGAGCGCAGGCGCTCCCGACCCTCGGCGGCGTCCGCCACGAACGTCAGCAGCGCCGCACGATCGCCGCGGGCGACCGCCCCCTCCACCTCGGCGAGCCGGCCGCGGAAGTCCGCGAGCGCCTCCACCACCGCGTCCCGGTTGGACAGCAGGATGTCGGCCCACAGCGGCGGGTTCGACCCGGCGACGCGGGTGAGGTCCTGGAACGACGGCCCGGCGGAGCGCAGGGCCTCGCGTCCCTCCGGCGCGGTGGCGGCGGCCTGGTGGATGAGGGCGGCGGCGAGCACGTGCGGCACGTGGCTCACCAGGGCCATGAGGCGGTCGTGCACCGCGGCGTCGATGGCGACGGGCACCGCCCCCACCGCCGCGATCATCGCGTGCAGGCGCTCGAACAGCATGGGCCGGGCCTCCGCGGTGGGCGTGAGGAACCACGTCGCCCCGCGGAAGAGGTCGTCCCGGCCGGCGGCGACGCCGGAGCGCTCCCCGCCGCAGATGGGGTGCCCGCCGATGAACCGCTCGCGCTGGGCCGGGGTGAGGGCCTCGACCACGCCGCGCTTGGCGGAGCCCATGTCGGTGACCAGGCAGTCGTCCGGCGACGCCGCGAGGGCCGCGCGGGCGAGCCCGGGGATCGCCGGGACCGGGGCGCCGATGACCACGCACGACGCGCCGTCACAGGCGCCGGCGAGCGTGCCGGCGGCCGAGGTCGCGGCCCCCAGGGCGACCGCCTGGTCGGCGACCCCCTCGTGGGGATCGTGCGCGCGGACCTCCGTGACGCCCGCGGCCAGGAGCGCACGGCCGAGCGAGCCCCCCATGAGCCCGACGCCGATGAGGGCGACGGGGCCGCGGGGGACCCGCCCGGCGGCCCGCTCAGGCGCCGACGGGGACCGGCTCACCGCCGGCCATGACCTTGCCCATGAGGTCCACGCAGCGCTTCACGTCCGCGACCCACGCGGCGAAGCCGTCGGCGTAGAGGGCCTGCGGACCGTCGCACAGCGCGGTCTCCGGCGACGGGTGCACCTCGACGATGAGGCCGTCGGCGCCGGCCACCACGGCCGCGCGGGCCATCGGCAGGATCCAGTCGCGGCGCCCCGCCGCGTGCGACGGGTCGACGATGACCGGCAGGCCGGAGTTCGCCTTCGCGACCGGCACGGAGGAGATGTCGAGGGTGGACCGGGTGGCGGTCTCGAACGTCCGGATGCCGCGCTCGCACAGCATGATGCGGTCGTTGCCCTCCCGCGCGATGTACTCGGCGGAGAGGAGCCACTCCTCGATGGTGGCCGACAGGCCCCGCTTGAGCAGGACGGCGGTGTCGGTGCGGCCCACCTCCTTCAGGAGGTCGAAGTTCTGCATGTTGCGGGCACCGAGCTGAATCACGTCGGCCACCTCGAGGACATCCTCGAGTTGCCGCACGTCCATGACCTCGGTGACGACGGGCAGGCCGGTGGCCTCGCGCGCCTCGGCGAGGATGCGCAGGGCCTCATTGCCGAGCCCCTGGAACGTGTACGGCGAGGTGCGCGGCTTGAACGCGCCGCCGCGGAGCATGGCGGCGCCCGCGTCCTTCACGACCTGCGCGGTGGTCATCGTCTGGTCGCGGGACTCGACGGTGCACGGGCCGGCGATGAGGCAGAAGTTGTCCCCGCCGATCCGGCGGCCGGCGATCTCGAGCACCTCGTTGCCGCCGCGGAAGTCGCGGGACACCAGCTTGTACGGCTTGAGGATGGGGACGACCTTCTCGACCCCCGGCTCCGAATCCAGCTGCATCGACGCGACCAGCTCCCGGTCGTCGCCGATGGCGCCGATGAGCGTGACGAACTCGCCGCGGGACACGTGGGCCCGCGCCCCGGAGCGCTCGATCCGCTCCACCACGTGCGCGATCTGCTCCTCCGTCGCGCCCTCACCCATCACGATCATCATCACTCGGCCCGCCGAAATCATCGGGGTTTGCAGGTGGTTGGGCGCCGTCGGCCGGCGCCCGTGGGGGCGGCGGCACGGCGCGGCGCCGCCGTCCGGTCGTGAGACCCGAAGCGGCAGCCCGGCCGAGCATAGCCGGTGCGCGCATCGCGCGACCCCGGCGATCCGGGGCCCGGCGGCCGGTCAGCCCGGTGCGGCCGCCGCGGGCGAGCCGAGCACGTCGGCCGCGGCGGCGAGGAACGCATCGTTCTCCGGCGGTGTGCCGATGGACACCCGCAGCCGGCCGGGGGCGCCCAGCGCGGCGCCGTCGCGCACGATCACGCCCGAGGCCAGCAGCCGCTCGTGCACCGCGGTGCCGGCGGCGGCGTCCGCGCCGGCCCCGACCAGCACGAAGTTCGCCTGGCTGGGCAGGAAGGGCACGCCCATCGCGGTGAGCGCGGCCTGCACGCGCTCCCGCTCCCGGATGGTCTCCTGGACGCGCCGCTCGGTCTCGCCGAGGTGCCGCAGGCCCTCCAGCGCCGCCGCCTGGGCGAGCGTGTTGGTGTTGAACGGCTGGCGGACCGCGTCGATGGTGCGGATCCAGGCCTCCCCGCCCACGCCGTAGCCGATCCGCAGGCCGCACAGCCCGTGCGCCTTGCTGAACGTGCGCAGCACCATGAGGTTGGGCCGCACCCGCGCCATGCTGATGCCGCGGCCCCGGTCCAGCTCGGTCACGAAGTCGTGGTACGCCTCGTCCAGCAGCACCGGCACGTCGCCGGGGATCATGTCGAGGAACCGCTCGATGGCGTCGGCGGCCACGTACCCGCCGGTGGGGTTGTTGGGGTTGCACAGGATGACCAGGCGCGTGCGCTCGTCGACGGCCGCCGCCATGGCGTCCAGGTCGTTTCGGCCCACCCCGTCCACCGGCACCGCCACGGCCTCCGCGCCGGCCGCGGCGGGCAGGTGCGGGTACAGCGAGAACGACGGCTCGGGGTGCACCAGCGTGGTGCCCGGGTCCAGCAGCGCCTGGCCGGCGAGCAGGATGATGTCGCAGGAACCGTTGCCCAGCACCACCTGGTCGGGGTCCACGCCGTGCAGCTCGGCCAGCGCCCGGCGCAGGGCCCGGCCCGCGCCGTCCGGGTACCGGTTGAGGCCCCCGACGGCCTCGCGGATCGCGGCCTCCACCTGCGGCAGCGGCGGGAACGGGCTCTCGTTGGAGGCCAGCTTGACGGCGGCGTCCAGGCCGTACTTGCGCAGGACGTCGGCGGTCGTGAGGCCCGGCTCGTAGTGCGGCATGGCGCCGAGGCGCGGGGAGGTGACGATGCTCACGGCGCCCGAGTCTACGAGAGCGCGGCGCGCGGTGCCGGGACCGCCCGGGTTGCGCCTCGGCCAAGTGCGGCCGGGGCCCTTGCGCGGCGGCGGCGCATCGTTATTGTCAACTTGACATGAGTTCCCCCCTCGGAAAGCGTCAGGTTGACGTGAACTCACGGACCACAGGACACGCCCCGGACCCGGTGATCGTGGTGGGATCCGGGATCGCCGGCATGCTCACGGCCATCCGCGCCGCCGCCCACGGCGACGTGGTGCTGGTCACCAAGGGTGATCCGGCGCACGGCTCCACCCGGTACGCGCAGGGCGGCATCGCCGCCGCCATGGGTGACGACGACTCCCCCGACAAGCACGCGGCCGACACCCTGGCCGCCGGGGCGGGCATCTGCGACCCCGAGGCGGTGCGCATCACCACCCAGGAGGGGCCGCGGCGCATCGCCGAGCTCATGCGCCTGGGCGTGGCCTTCGACCGCGAGCACGGGCGCCTGGCGCTGGGCCGCGAGGCGGCCCACGGCGAGCACCGCATCGTGCACGCCGGCGGCGACGCCACCGGCGCCGGCGTGGTCGCCGCGCTGCTGGAGGTGGTGCGGCGCGACCCGCGCATCGCGATCGCCGAGCACGAGACGGCGCTGCGGCTGCTGGTGCGCAACGGCGCCGTGACCGGCCTGGAGACCGCCGGGCCGGACGGCGTGTCGCGGGTACGCACCGCCCGGGCCGTGGTGCTCGCCACCGGCGGCTCCGGGCAGCTGTACGCCCGCACCACCAACCCCGCGGGCGCGACCGGCGACGGGGTGGCCCTGGCGGCCGCCGCCGGCGCCGCGGTGGCGGACCTCGAGATGGTCCAGTTCCACCCCACCGCCCTGGCGATCGGCCCCTCCCCCCTGCAGCTGGTGAGCGAGGCCGTGCGCGGCGAGGGCGCGTACCTGCGCGACGCGCGTGGCCACCGGTTCATGCTCGACGTCCACCCGCTCGCCGAGCTGGGCCCCCGCGACGTCGTGGCCCGGGCCGTGGCCAGCACCTCCCTGCGCGACGGGCGGGACGTCACCCTCGACCTGTCGCACCTCGACCCCGCCCGGGTCCTCGAGCGGTTCCCCAACATCGCGGCGGCCTGCGCCGAGCACGGCCTGGACCTGGCCCGCGACCCCATCCCGGTCACGCCGGCCGCGCACTACGCCATCGGCGGGGTGCTGGCCGACATGTCCGGCCGCACCACCCTCCCCGGCCTGTACGCGGTGGGCGAATGCGCAAGCACCGGCCTGCACGGCGCCAACCGGCTGGCCTCCAACAGCCTGCTGGAGGGCGCCGTCATGGCCGTGCGGGCCGCCGACGACATCCGCCGCGGCGGCGAGGCCTGGTTCGCGCTGCCGCCGCGGCCGGTGCGCGACCCCGCGGGCGGGGGCACGCCGAACCCCGGCGCCGCCGACCGCATCCGGGAGGTCATGTGGCGGCACGCCGGCCTGGAGCGCGACGAGGCCGGGCTGGTGACCGCCGCGGGCCTGCTCGACCGGCTCGGCACGCCGCCCGACCACGAGACGCGGGCCATGGCCCGCACGGCGCGCCTCATGGTGGCCGCCGCCGCGTACCGCCGCGAGAGCCGCGGCGCCCACTTCCGCACCGACCACCCCCGGGCCCGTCCCGAGCTCGCGCACCGCATCGCGTGGCTCGGCGGCGAGCCGTTCGCCCTGACCCCGGCCCGCCCCGTGCGGCGCCACATCCCCGCCGCGACCCGTGCCAAGGAGGCAGCGTGAGCACCGTCGGACCCGCCTGCGCGATCCCCGTCCCCGAGGACGTCCCCACGCCCGAGCTGCTCGAGCGGGCATGGGCCGCGCGCGCCGCGCTGGGCGACCGCCTGGTCATCCTGGGGCACCACTACCAGAAGCACGAGGTCATGGACTTCGCCGACATCACCGGCGACTCGTTCCTGCTCGCCCAGCGCGGCGCCGCCGCCACGCAGGCCGACCTCATCCTGTTCCTCGGCGTCTACTTCATGGCCGAGTCCGCCGACATCCTGTCCCAGCCGCACCAGACCGTGGTGCTGCCGGACCTGGGCGCCGGGTGCCACCTGGCCGAGTGCGCGGACATCTTCACGGTGCGGGACGCCTGGGCGCAGATGACCGCCGCCCTGCCGGGCAAGCGCGTCATCCCCCTCACCTACATGAACTCCGGCGCCGACCTGAAGGCGTTCGTGGGCGAGCACGGCGGCGCGGTGTGCACCTCCGGTAACGCCGAGCGGGCGTTCCGCTGGGCGCTGTCGGAGGGGGACGCGGTGTTCTTCTTCCCCGACGAGCACCTGGGCCGCAACACCGGCGTGCGCATCGGCATGCCCGAGGACCACGGCGTGGTGTGGGACCCCCGGGTCGCCGAGCTGGGCGGCGCCGACCCGGCACGCCTGGCCGGCACGCGCCTCATCCTGTGGAAGGGCTTCTGCAACGTCCACACCACGTTCACGGTGCGGCAGATCGAGGAGGCCCGCGCCGCCGACCCGGGTGTCCGGGTGATCGTGCACCCGGAGTGCCCGCGACCGGTGGGGGCGGCGGCCGACGAGGACGGCTCCACCGAGTACATCATCCGCCGCTGCGAGGAGCTTCCCGCCGGCAGCTCCATCGTGATCGGCACCGACTGGAACCTGGTGGACCGGCTGCGGCTTCGGCACCCCGACAAGGCGATCCGCTGCCTGAACGAGCACATCTGCCCCTGCGTGACGATGAACCGCATCACGCTGCCCAAGCTCACCTGGTGCCTGGAGTCCCTCGCCGCCGGCGAGATCGTGAACGTCGTGGACGTCGACGACGACATGAAGCGCTGGGCCCGGGTGGCCCTCGACCGGATGCTGGCACTCGCATGAGCATCGTCGCGGCCTCGCCCCAGATGCTCACCGGCGTCGCCGGCCCCGGGGTCCGGGACGTGGTGCGCATGGCGCTCGCAGAGGACCTCGGCGACCGGGGCGACGTGACCTCCCAGCTGCTCATCCCGGAGTCCGCGGTCACCACCGCCCGCGTCGTCTCCCGCCAGGACGGCGTGCTGGCGGGACGCCGCGCCGGCGAGGAGGTGCTGCGGCAGACCGGCGTGGACGGCACCTGGCACCTCGCCGACGGCGCCGCGCTGACGCCCGGCACCGTGGTGGCGGACCTCACCGGCCCGGCCCGCAACGTCCTGGCCGCCGAGCGCACCCTCCTGAACCTGCTGTGCCGGCTGTCGGGCATCGCGACCATGACGCGGTCGTTCGTGGACGCGTGCGCGCCCGCGCAGGTGCTCGACACCCGCAAGACCACGCCCGGCCTGCGCGACCTGGAGAAGGCCGCGGTGGCCGCGGGCGGGGGCACCAACCACCGGCGCGGCCTGTTCGACCGCGTGCTGGTGAAGGACAACCACCTGGCCATCGCGGGCGCCGGCCTGGCCGACGCGGTGGCGGCCTCCCGGCAACGCTGGCCGGACCTGCTGGTGGAGGTCGAGGCGGACGACCTGGACGGCGTGCGCACCGCGCTGGACGCCCGGGTGGACTGGATCCTGCTGGACAACATGGACGCCGCCACCACCCGGGAGGCGGTGACCCTGGTCGCGGGCCGCGCGAGGCTGGAGGCGTCGGGGCGGATGACCCTCGAGCGCGCCGCCGAGCACGCGCGATGCGGCGTGGACGCCGTGAGCGTGGGCGCCCTCACCCACAGCGCCCCCACCCTCGACCTGGGGCTCGACATCGACGCGTGACGCCGCGGCTCAGCGGCAGTCGGTGACGTCCGGGCGCGGTGAGAGTGGCTCCCGGGCGAACCCGGCGAGCACGCGCCGCACGCAGTCGTTCAGGTCCCCCGGGCGGCGCAGCAGCACCAGCGGACGCACCGACAGGGCGGTGACCTCCGCGGGGGGCCGCCGATCGGACACCATGAGCGTCGACACCTCCAGGCGCGGCCCGGACACACGCCCGGTCGCCGGCGGATCCACCAGGATGAGGCCGTCCACGCCCGCCGCGCGCGCCGCGGCGATCGCCGCGAACGCGTCGGCCCGCCCGGCGGCGACCACGGCCGGCCGGTCGAGCACCTCCAGCGCCCGGGCGATGTCCGCCGGCGCCGCCAGGCGCAGGACCGCCTGGCGCAGCACGTCCGGGGCCGCCTCGGGGGCGTCGCCGAACACCACCGCCACACGGGCGGGCACCCCGACCGGTCGCGTGCCCGGAACATGCTGCAGCCGCAGGCGCGGCCCGTCGCCGCCGATGCGGGCGCAGGCCTCGGTGGGGCCGCCGGGGCATGGGGTGAACGTGGTCCCACCACCGGTGATGAATGACGGAACTCCCGCGACCGCCAGTGCCACGAGCACGACGGCGCCGAGACGCGCCACAGCGGTCAAGTTCGCCTGCCCAAGGTCGAAAAAGGTGCCAAGTCCGCCCGACCCCCCGCCGGAGCGGCTACTCCGGGAGGTCCGTCCGAAGCTGACGGGCCTCCCGGAGGTACACGTGTCGCACCGGGCGCTGCGGCGGCATGTAGCAGTGCACCATCACCCGGATGCACCGCCGCATCGCCCCCGGCACGTCGATCTCGCCGGCGCACAGCAGCGGCACCGACGACAGGCCCATCTGCCGCGCGGCCACCGCGGGGAACTCCGCGCGCAGGTCCGGCGTGACGGTGAACAGGATGGAGACCATCTCGCCCACCTCCAGGGCGTTGCGCTCCAGGAGGGCGGCCATGAGGTCCGTGGTGCCCCCGCGGATCTCCTCCGCGGTGTCGGCGTCCACGGTGATGGCGCCGCGCACGGCGCGCAGCACGGCCGGGGTGTTCACGCGGCCTCCTTCGCCCCGTCCAGTCCGGCGGCCCGGCGCACGCGCCGCAGCTCGTCGGCGGTGAGCACCCGCCACTGGCCGGGCTTCAGGCCCTGCGTGCCGAGGCCCGCGAACCGCGCGCGGTGCAGGCGCATGACCGGATGCCCCACGGCCGCGCACATGCGCTTGACGATGCGGTTGCGTCCCTCGGTGATCTCCAGCCGCAGCCACGTGCCGCCCGGGTGCTGCCGGTCCATCGGGTCCACCCGCGCCGGATGGGTGATGCCGTCGTCGAGGTCGACGCCGGACCGCAGCACCCGGAGGGTCTCCGCCGAGACCCGGCCCTCCACCAGCGCCTCGTACGCCTTGGCCACCTTGCCGCGGGGATGCAGCAGCCGGTTGGTGAGCTCCCCGTCGTTGGTGAGCAGCAGGACGCCGGTGGTGTCGATGTCGAGGCGCCCGACGGGGAACAGGCGCACGTCGTCCGGCAGGTCGTCGAGGACGGTGGGGCGGCCCTGCGGGTCGCTCACGGTCGTCACCACGCCGCGCGGCTTGTTCAGCACGAGCACGCGCACCGGCTCCGGCCGCACCGGCCGGTCGTCGACGGTGATGGTGTCGCCCGGGCCCACGGGCTGGCCGATGACGGCCGTCTCGCCGTTCACCCGGACCCGTCCCCCGGCCACCATCTCCTCGGCCCGGCGGCGGCTCGCGACGCCGGCCTGGGCCAGCGCCCGGTGGATGCGCGTGCCCGGCGCGGGCCAGCGCTCAAGCTCACCCATCGGCGTCGCCCATGTGGCCGGCCTCGGCGAGGCGGCGGCGCACCGCGTCGGCCTCGGGCCCGGTGAGCTCGAACCGGTCGAGCTGGGGCAGGTCCTCGGGGCCCCGCAGGCCGAAGCGCTCCTGGAACGCCCGGGTGGTGCGGTACCGCATGGCGCCGCCCTCCCCGGGGCGGCCGGCCTCCTCCAGCAGCCCACGCTCCAGCAGGCCGGCGACCGTGGCGTCCGCCGACACGCCGCGCATGCGGCCGATCTCGGGCCGGGAGATGGGCTCCATGTAGGCGACCACGGCAAGGGTCTCGAGGGCCGCGGGCGACAGCCGGTCCTCCGGCGGCCGTGCGCGGAGCCGGTCGCACACCTCGCCGAGGTCGGCGCGCACGCGCAGCGCGAAGCCGCCGGCCACCTCGGCGATCTCGAGGGCCGCCCCGGGGCCGTGGCGCTCGGCGAGCTCGACCAGGGCCCGGCGCACGGGCTCGGCGTCCTCGCCGGTGAGCTCCGACAGGCGCGCCACGGGGAGCGGCTCCGGGCTGATGAACAGCAGGGCCTCGATCTGGCGGGGCAGCTCGCTCACGACGGCGGTGCCTTGGATCCCGCGGCCCGGACGGCGATGTCCCCGAACGGCACGGGCTGGTGCAGCGTCGCCTCGCCACGCCGGGCGAGCTCCAGGCACGCGAGGAGGGTCATGCCCTGCTCCAGGGCCCCCGCTCCCTCGGTCATGCGCTCGTAGCTCGCGGTGCCGGAACGGCTGAGGAGGCCCCGCAGGCGCACGACCAGCTCGCCCACGTTCACGCGCATGCGATTGAGGTGGGCCAGGGAGGGGGCCGGCGGCTCGCGCAGCAGCCGGGACATCGTGGCCGCGAGCTCGGCCGGGTCGTCCCGCACGGCCGGCGGGGCGGCGGCCTCAAGCGGCACGCGCCGGTACCGCACGGCGCCGTCCACGCCGTCCTGCTCGGCGAGCCAGGCGGCGGCCCGCCGGAACGGCGCGTACGCGATGAGGCGCTGGGCGAGGCGCTCCCGCACCTCCTCGGCCTCGGGATCGGGAACCAGCTCCTCGTCGTCCTCGCCAACCAGGCGGCGGGCCTTCAGCTCGGCCACGGCGGCGAGCAGCAGGATGAGCTCCCCGGCGGGGGGCGGGTCCCACGGCTCCCCGCCCTCGAGCGTCGCGCCGACCACCTCCGCGAGCGGCAGCTCGGCGAGGTCGACCTCCTCGCGCAGCACCAGCGTGAGCAGCAGGTCGAGCGGCCCCTCGAACAGGTCGAGCTCCAGGGGCAGGCGCAGCGGGTCACGTGAGAGGGCGGGCATGCCGCGGCGATGGTACCGGGACGACCCGGACGGCCGCCACCGCGCGCCCGGCGCCGTGCGCCGTCCGCCTCGTATCATCGGTCGCAGTGGAGTCCGCATCCCCGCCACCCCTGCCGCCACCCCCACCGCCGCCGGGCGCGGTGCTCCCGCCTCCGCGCGCCGGCCTGCCGAGGACGCCGGGCTTCTGGTGGCGGGTGCTGTCGCCCCCCGGCGCCGTGCTGCTGGCGTTCCTGGTGCTGTTCGTCGTGGCCGGCGTGGGCTACGCGGTGTTCGGCGACGAGCACGAGGACGCGATCGGCACCGTGGCGGTCGTGGTGGGCGGCGCCGCGATCCTGGGCTTCGGCGTGGCGCTGCTCATGCGGCTGCCGGCGCACGAGCGCCGCGTCGCGCTGGCGCGCAAGCACAGCCTGCGCGGGGCCGTCCTGCACGGCCTGAACCTGGGCATCGGGATGATCATCGCCGCCGGCGTGATCATCGTGCTGGGCATGCAGATCGACCCGGGCCTGGAGGACCGCCTGGATGACACGTCGCAGACGCTCGGTCCCGGGGCGTGGGGCGCGGTGCTCACGGTGTTCGCGCTGGTGGTCCTGGCGCCGCTGGGCGAGGAGCTGGTGTTCCGGGTGCTGCTCCTGCGGGCGCTCACCCGCCGCCTGGCGTTCTGGCCGGCCGCGATCGTGAGCGGGCTCATCTTCGGCAGCGTGCACCTGGACGCCTGGATCGACCTGTTCTGGCCCCGGTGGATCGCCCTGGTGGTGGTGGGCATCGGCCTGGCCTGGGTCTACCGGTGGCGCGGGTACTGGGCGTGCGTGACCGCGCACGCCACCGTCAACATCGTCGCGAGCATCGCGCTCGTCGCGCAGGGATGACGCCGGCCGCCGATCCCGTGCTGGCCGCCGGCCTCGAGCTGTTCCGCGGCTGCCCGGACGAGCTGGTGCGCGACATGCTCGCCGGACTGCGCCAGATGGACATCGATCCCGGCATGTCGTTCGACGTGTCGAGCACCGACGCCAGCTGCTGCGTGCTGGTGCGCGGGCGCCTGGCGCTGGAGTTCACCGGGGTGACCGACCATCCCCGGGTGATCGGCCTGGTGGAGGAGGGCGACCTGCTGGTGCGGCCCGTGCAGAGCTGGGCCTCGGTGGGGCCGTCCATGCGGTGCCGGGCGATCGACGCCTCCAGCCTGGTGCTGGTGGACGGCGAGCGGCTGGGCGCCTGGGTCGCCCAGCCGGTGCTGGGCGAGAACGTCGTCCACCTGCTGTCCGCGCAGGTCGCCGAGCGTGAGCTCGCCATCGCCATCTCGCTGGAGCCGAGCGTGGAGCGCCGCGTGCTGCGCAAGCTCCACCAGCTCGCGCTGCGGTGGGGCCGCGTGACGCCCGACGGCGTCCGCCTGGACCTGCGCCTCACCCATCAGGAGCTGGCGAGCATGGTGGGCGCGGTGCGCGAGACCGTGACGCTGGCGATGGGCCGCCTGCAGGAGCAGGGCGAGATCCACGTGCACAACCGCACCGTCACCATCCTGCGCGGGCTCGAGGACCGCCCCCAAGGACCCGGGACCTGAAGAAGGGGCGCCGCGCCGACCCCCGAGGCTGCGGCGCCCCGCACGGTGGGTATCGGCACGGCCGGGGGACCCGTCATCGCGCATCCCGCGGGATCTGGCGGTCGGGTTTCGGGGGGGCCAGACCATCGGGGAGTGCCCCGGAGCCACGTCTGCACGCAGGTCGCGGTCGACCCGGCGTAGCGTTCGAGCCGCATGATGCGAGGACGACGCACCCGAGGACGGATCCTACTGGCCACCGCCTTGGCGATCGGAGGCCTGGGCCTGCTCGCCGGGGCGCTGGCCGCCGCGCGTGACGACGGCACGCGCATCCCGGAGGGCGTGACCATCGGCGGGCTCGACGTGGGCGGCCTGCGCACCGAGGTCGCGCGGTCCGCGCTGCGCCGCCACGCCAAGACGGTGGTGGCCCAGGGCGTGGTGTCGGTCGTCACGCCCGACCGCCCCGGGTTCGCGGTGCGCATCTCCCCCTCCGTGCTCGGCGCCCGCCCGCGGATCGACGAGGCCCTGCGCGCCGCCCAGGACTCCGACAGCTTCCGCAGCCGCCTGCTGGGGGCCGTCGGCCTGGGCGGCGGCAAGCGCGTGCCGCTGCGGTGGACGCTGGACGGCGACGGCGTCGAGCTCCTGGTCGACCGCGTGCAGAGCCGGCTGGGCAGGCGGCCGCGGCCGGCGACCGTCGAGGTCACCGCGAGCGGCCTGAAGGTGGTGGCGGGGCGCGCCGGCCGCGGCATCGACGAGGCGCGTCTCATCGCGGCGCTCGACACCCTGCCGTCCCGGATCTCGCTGCCGGTGAGCCGGCAGCCCGCGCAGGTGAGCGTGGACGAGGCGCGCCGCGCCAAGGCGGAGGCACAGGCGCTGCTGGACGCGCCGCCCGCCGTGCGCGGGCCCGGGGGACTCCTGCGGCTCACCGCGGTGCAGCTGCGGACGGCGCTGCGGTTCCGGGCGGTCGCGCCGCGCCTGGACGTGGGCCTCGACCCCGGCGCGGTGGGCGCGGTGCTGCGCGGGCGGTTCGGGGGCGTGGAACGCGCGATGCGCGACGCCCGGATCGTCCCGCACGGCCAGGTGGTGGACATCGTCGACGGCCGGCCGGGCCGCGGCATCGACGACGACGCGATGGCCCGGGCGCTGCTCGCCGCCGCCCCCGGCGCCACCGTGCGGCTGATCGTGCGCACGGTGCAGCCGGACCGCACGGCCGCCGACCTGCGGGCGCTCGGCATCACCCGCCAGGTGAGCGAGTTCACGACGCCGTACGCCTGCTGCCAGCCGCGGGTCACGAACATCCAGCGGGCCGTGGAGCTGCTGGACGGCCGGATCATCGCCCCCGGCGCGCGCCTGTCCCTGAACGAGGTGCTGGGGCAGCGCACGCTGGAGCGCGGCTTCGTGTCGGCCCCGCAGATCGCGGGCGGCAAGTTCGAGGAGGCCGTGGGCGGCGGGGTGAGCCAGGTGGCCACGACCCTGTACAACGCGGCGTTCTTCGCGGGGCTGGACATCGTGACCCACACCCCGCACGAGTTCTACATCTCCCGCTACCCCATGGGCCGGGAGGCGACCCTGAGCTGGGGCGGCCCCGAGCTGGTGGTGCGCAACGACTGGCCGGCGGCCGTGTACGTGTCGGCGTCCGCCACGTCCGACAGCATCACCGTGCGGATGTACTCCGACCCCCTGGACCGCCGCGTGGAGACCACCAGCGGCGCGCCGACCGACCCGGTGGACCCCCAGGTGAAGACCGAGGTCGACCCGGCCCTGCCGCCGGGCGAGGAGGTCGTGGACATGCAGATGGGCACCGGCGGCTTCACCATCGGCTACACGCGCAAGGTGTACCGCGGCGCGAAGCTGCTGCGCGACGAGACCTACCGCTGGACCTACCATCCGGAGAACGGCCTGGTGCGCACCGGGCCGTCCGGCACCGGCACGACCACGGACGGCACCACCGCGCCGGATACCCCGGACGACGGCGGCACGGACGGCTCCGGCGACACGACCACCGACGGCACGACCACCGGCACCGGCACCGCGCAGCCGCCCGCCCCGGGCTGACCGGTCAGGCGAAGAAGGCGGTGAGGGCGGCGATCGTCTCGGCCGGCGCCTCCTCGGGCAGGAAGTGCCCGGAGTCGACGGCGTGCCCGGTGGCGTCCCGGCACACGGCGGTCCACGCGCCCAGGACGTCGTACATGCGGCCCATCGCCCCGCCCGCGCCCCACAGGGCGAGCAGCGGCTGCTCGACCACGCGCCCGGCGGCCGCGTCGGCGTCGTCGTGCTCCAGGTCCGGCCCGATCGCGGCGCGGTAATCGGCGCACGACGCCGCGACGGCCGCCGGGGTGAACCGCCGCACGTACTCGTCCACCGCCTCGGGATGCAGGCGCTCGGGGTACGCGGCCCACCGCCGGATGATCTCCCGCACGAACCACTCCGGGTCACCGCCGACCATGCGCTCGGGCAGTCCCCCGCCCTGGGCGAGGAAGAACCAGTGCCAGTACGCGGTTGCGAAGCCCAGGTCCGTGCCGCGCAGCAGGGTCCGCGTGGGCAGGATGTCGAGCACCGCGACACGCAGCACCGCATCGGGATGGTCGAGGGCCATGCGGTGCGCGACCCGGCCGCCGCGGTCATGGCCCGCCACGCCGAACGACGCGAAGCCGAGCTCCCGCATGAGCGCGACCTGGTCGGCGGCCATCTCGCGCTTGCTGTGGGTGGTGGCCGCGGCGTCGGGCTCCGGCGTGCCGGTCTCCCCGTAGCCGCGCAGGTCGGGCACCACCACGGTCCACCGCTCCGCGAGCCGCGGGGCCGCCAGGTGCCACATCGCCCGGCACTGCGGGTAGCCGTGCAGCAGCAGCAGCGGCGGGCCCTCGCCCCCCACCCACGCCGCGACGGTGCCCGCCGCCGTGGGCACCGGCACCCGCCGGTCCTCGAAGCCCTCGAACCGCATCCCCGCCTCCTGGCGCCCTCCCGGAACGGGGCCAGCCTACCGGCGCGTCAGGCCGCGCGGAGCCGCCGGCGGCGGCGCATCATCCAGTAGGCCACACCGCCGATCGCCGCGACGATGAGGGCGTAGTCGAACAGGTGGAGGGTGTGCTGCAGGTCCTCCCAGTTGTCGCCCACCGCGCGCCCGGCGAGGGTGAGCATGAGCACCCAGGGGATGCAGCCCACGAGGGTGAGGGTGATGAACCGGCCGAACCGCATGCCCGCCATCCCCGCCGGCAGCGAGATGAACGTGCGGATGATGGGCAGGCACCGCGACACCAGCACCGCCCAGCTGCCGTACCGGTCGAACCAGCGCTGGGCGTGGTCCAGGCGCTTCTCGGTGATGTGGAGCCAGTGCACGCGCAGGAGCCACTCGCGGCCCCCGGCGTGTCCCGCCCAGTACGCCAGGGCGGACCCCACGACGTTGCCGAGCACGCCGGCCGCGACCATCGCCCACAGCGAGTGCGTGCCCTCGCTCACCAGGAAGCCGCCGAAGAGCATGATGGCCTCGCTCGGCACCGGGATGCACGCGCTCTCGAGGATCATCAGGATGAACACCGCCCACAACCCGTGGCTGCCCACGAGGTCGACGGCGAAGTTCACGATGGGCGCGGTGAGGTCCGGCATGGCCGCGCGGGACCATACAGTCCCCTCCTGAGCGCATCCCCATACGAAGGAACAGCGGCACCCCATGAGCTCGGTCAACCCACGCGCGGTCCTCGCCGGCATCGGTGCCGCGATCGTCCTGTTCGCGTTGCTGCGGGCCGGAAGCCTGGTCCCGCGGGTCGCCGGGATGACGGCGCTCGCCGGCGGGGCGGCGGTCGCCGCGCTCGCCGACGTCGCACTGGGCGGGCGTGCCCGCACGCGGCTCGACGACCGCGCCCTGTTCGGGCGCATCGCGGTGGCCGTGACCTGCCCCCTGGCCGTCGTGGTGTCGCGCCTCGGCCCCGCATGGGACCCCGCCCTGCTGGGCGGCATCGCATTCGCCGCCGGACTGGGCACCGCATGGGTCGCCGTGCGTGCGCGCCGAGGAGGGCGCCGGGACACGACGGCGGGTTGATCCGCGGGAGGCGACCGCCGACCCGGAGTGGGATCCAGGCGGGCGCAGGCCGTGGTTCCAGGGGCCGAACCCCCCGAACGCCGCTCAGCGCCGAACGACCGCCGGGCCGGGCGGCAATGCGATGCCGAGGGAGATCAGGCCGCCCGCTCGGCGGCCTCGGCGAGCGACTCGGCCAGGCCGGGACCCGGCGGCACGACGGTCGCCAGCTCGGCGGCGGTGCAGCCCCAGGAGATGGGGAGGGCGACGCCGGCGATGAGCTCCGCCGCGCCGTCCCCCACCGCGGACACCCCCAGCACCAGCCCCGACGCGCGGTCCACCGTGAGCAGCGCCAGGGACGGCCGGCCGGCGGTGACCGCCGCCCCGGGTGCGTTCGCCACCACGTCCACGTCACGGCCCAGCGACTCGGCCCGCCGGGCGGTGAGCCCCACGGCGGCCAGCGCCGTGCGCCCCCACACCACGCGCGGCACGGTGCCGAGGTCGCGGCGGCGCCCCGCCCCGAGGGCGTGCTCGACGGCCCGCTCCCCCTGGGCGCGGGCCAGGTGGGACATGGCGGGGCCGCGCAGCAGGTCGCCCACCGCGTAGATGTCGGCGGAACCGGTGTGCATGTGCTCGTCCACGGTGACGAAGCCCTCGCCGTCCGCGTCGACCCCCGCGGCGGCCAGGTCGAGCTCACCCACCGCGGGAACGCGGCCGGCGGCGGCCACCACCAGGTCGGCGGGATGGATGGTCCCGTTGCCGAGGCGCACCCGCAGCTGACCGCCGTCCGGCTCGGCGCCCTCCAACGCCGCCCCGGTGACCACCTGCACGCCGCACGCCGACAGCCCCGCGACCAGCGCGGCGACGGCCCGCGGCTCCTCATCGGCGAGCGGTGCCTCGCCCGGCACGGCGAGGACGACCCGCACGCCGAGCCCGGCGAGGGTGTCGGCCAGGCCGATCGCGATCGGACCGCCGCCCACCACCACGGCCCGGCGCGGCAGCTCCGGCAGGGCCATGAGCTGCGACGCGTCGATGACCCGCGGGTCGCGGAAGTCCAGGCCGGCGGGCCGGGCCGGCTCCGACCCGGGCGCCAGCACCAGCGTGGGGGCGTTCACCTCCACCCGGTCGCCGCCGGTGTCGACCGCGACGGTGCCGGGTCCGAGGAGCGTCGCGTCGCCCGCCAGCACGGTGACGCCGTGGTCCGCGAGATCCGCGGCCAGCCGGCCGCGCAGGTCCGCGCCCGCGGCGCGGGCGGCCTCCCGCAGCTCGGGCCACGGCGGCGGGACGCCGTGGCGCAGGGCGGCGGTCACCGCGGCTCCGGGGGCGGCGCCGCACCGGGCCCACGCGCCGCCTAGGTCGTCGCGCTCCACCAGGAGCACCTCCGCCCCCAGGCGGGCACCGCGCAGCGCCGCGGCGGTGCCCGCCGCACCGCCACCCACGATGCAGATGCGGGCGTCCGGCACGACGCGGCTAGGCCGAGAGCCCCGACAGGTAGTCGGAGTACTCCTGCCTGCTCATCAGGGCGTCCAGCTCCGACGGGTCGGACAGCTTCACGCGCAGCAGCCATCCCTCGCCGTACGGGTCGGTGTTCACCAGCTCCGGGGTGGCGACCACGGCGTCGTTCACGGCGACCACCTCGCCGCTGGCCGGTGCGTACACGTCGGACACGGCCTTCACCGACTCCAGCTCGCCGTAGGTGCCGTCCTTGGCGACCGTGTCGCCCACCGCGGGCGGCGCGAAGAACACCACCTCGCCGAGGGCTTCCTGGGCGTACCAGGTGATGCCGAACACGGCGACGTCGCCGTCCATGCGCACCCAGTCGTGCTCGCGGTGGTACCGCAGGTCGTCGGGGTAGTGCTCGTCGGCCACAGCGGGTCCTTTCAGTCGTTCCGTGGTGAGCGGGCCACCAGGGGGCGTTTGGCGGTCCGGGCCGCGCGCGGGCGGCCGCGCACGTCGATGACGATGTCGTTCCCGGACCGGGCGAGGTCGGCGCGCACGTACGCCATGCCGATGCCGCGGTCCAGCACCGGCGACAGGGTGCCGCTGGTGACGGTGCCCACGCGCTCGCCGCCGGCCAGGACGGGCAGGCCTGGCCGCGGGATGCCGGGCTCGGTGAGCTCGAACGCGCACAGCTTCTCCGCCACGCCGTCCGCCATCTGGCGGCGCACGGTCTCCGCGCCGGCGAACCGGCCGCCCTCAGTGTCACACGCCCACAGCAGCGCGGCCTCCACCGGGGTGCGGTCGCGGCTGAGCTCCTGCCCGTACAGCGGATAACCCATCTCCGTGCGCAGCGTGTCGCGCGCCACCAGGCCGCAGGGCTCGGCGCCGCCGCGGGCGAGGGCGTCCCACACCCGGGGGCCGTGCTCCCACGGGCACATGATCTCGACGCCCGGCTCGCCCGTGTACCCGGTGCGCGCCACGAGCGCCGGGACCCCGGCGACCGTGTCCTCGGTCACCTCGAAGTACTCCAGGTTCAGGGGTCCGGGGGTGCCGCACAGCGGGGCGAGCACCGACGACCACGCCGGGCCCTGGAGCGCGATCATGGCCACCTCGTCCGACCGGTCGGTCACCGTGATGTCCAGGCCCGCGGCGCCGTCCATGAGCCGCTCACGGCAGGCGGCCACGTTGCTCGCGTTGACCACGAGCAGGAAGCGGTCCAGGAGCGCGTAGGCGATGAGGTCGTCGATGACGCCGCCGTCGTCGGTGAGCATGAGCGTGTACTGCCCCTGCCCCGGGCCGATCTCGCGGATGTCGTTGGTGAGCGCCCACGACAGGAACTCGCGCGCTCCCGGGCCCGTCACCTCGAGCTGCCCCATGTGGGACACGTCGAAGATCCCGGACGCGGTGCGGACCGCCATGTGCTCCGCGCGGGGGGACGTGTACTGCAGCGGCATGTCCCAGCCCGCGAAGTCGCCCGTGCGGGCGCCCAGTGCGATGTGACGGTCGTGGAGCGAGGTCGTGCGCACGTCGGCCATGTCCCGCGACGCTACCAGGGCCCGCGGACCGGCGGCGGCGGCGCCGCCGCCCTGCGGGCGGGGCGCCGGCCGGCGCCCCGCCCCGCCATGGGTCAGCGGCCCTTCAGGAAGTCCGGGATCTCCAGGGCGTCGTCCGGGATCTCCAGCTCGGCGCGCTCGGAGGAGTCCAGGCGCGTCGGGCGGTCCGCCCCGGAGGCGGCCGCGGGCTGGGCGGACGCCTCCGGCTCCTCCGCGGCGTCGGCGCCGGGGTGGTCCCCGTCGCCGTCGAAGCCCGTCGCGATGACCGTCACGCGGATGTGGTCGCCGGCGGCCTCGTCGATGACGG
This sequence comes from Thermoleophilia bacterium, assembly GCA_020848615.1. Classification (GTDB taxonomy): domain Bacteria; phylum Actinomycetota; class Thermoleophilia; order Miltoncostaeales; family Miltoncostaeaceae. The sequence goes on along the minus strand of JADLHW010000098.1, from coordinate 24,337 downwards.
CCCCGAAGATCACGTTGCAGTCGTCGGCGGCGGCGGCCCGGATGATGCTGGCCGCCTCGTCGATCTCGAACAGGCCCAGGTCGGGCCCGCCGGTGACGTTGAGCAGCACGCCGGTGGCGCCGGACATGCTGGTCTCCAGCAGCGGGCTGGAGATGGCGGCGCGGGCGGCCTCGGCGGCGCGGTTCTCACCGGAGGCGCTGCCGATGCCCATGAGCGACGCGCCGGCGTTCTCCATGACGGTGCGGACGTCGGCGAAGTCCAGGTTGATGAGGCCCGGCACGGTGATGAGGTCCGTGATGCCCTGCACGCCCTGCCGCAGGACGTCGTCCGCCATCCGGAACGCCTCGATGATCGAGGTGCGGCGCTCCACCACCTGCAGGAGGCGCTCGTTGGGGATGACGATGAGGGAGTCGACGTACTTCTTCAGCGTCTCCACGCCCTCGTCGGCGCGGCGCTGGCGCTGCTTGCCCTCGAAGCTGAACGGGCGGGTGACGACGCCGACGGTGAGGGCGCCCTGCTCCTTGGCGATCTGTGCGAGCACCGGTGCGGCGCCGGTGCCGGTGCCGCCGCCCTCGCCCGCGGTGACGAAGACCATGTCCGCGCCGCGGACCGCCTCCTTCAGCTCCTCGCGGCTCTCCTCCGCCGCGTCCCGCCCGATGCGCGGGTCGGCACCCGCGCCGAGGCCCTTGGTGAGGGTCCCGCCGATGTGGATCTTCAGATCGGCGTCGCACATGGCGAGGGCCTGCGCGTCGGTGTTGATGGCGATGAACTCCACGCCCCGGACCCCTGCGTCGATCATCCGGTTCACGGCGTTCGTGCCGCCACCGCCCACGCCGCAGACCTTGATCACCGCGAGGTAGTTGTTCGCATCCACTTCGGTCGCCCTCCTTCGCCGGTCGCCCCTGGGACGGCCGGGGAATGGCCGTGTCTCAACTCAGACTTGACGGTCTGTGCGCGGCGCGCCGGCCAGACCTCGATCGGTACTTCAGGCTTCCCTGCCCCCGCGGATCCACCGCACGATCCGCCGTCCTCGCTGGGCCTCCCGATGCGGAACGTAGGAAGGCCTCACCCTCATGTCAAGCGCGACACCATGCGGTTCCCGTGCATGCAACGATCGCTGCACCGGCCATCACCCTCCACTTGAGGGTGATGGTGACACCCCGCCGGTGGTCACCGGATCGATGAGCGGGTCGGGCTCCTCCACCGCCGCGGGGTCCGCCGAACCGTCGCTCGTGACGCCCTGGCCCGTCGCCGCGGACGGGTCCGTGGCCCCCGCGGACGGGTCCTGCACGGTGTCCCCCGCCGCGCCGGCCTGCGTCTGCGCGCCCGTGCCGGCCGCCGGGTCCGCGGTGGGCTCCGCCGCGCCCGTGGACGTGCCCGCGGAGGGATCGGCGGTGCCCGCGGACGGCGTGGCCGCCGACGTGGGCTCGGCGGCGACGGGCTCGGTGTACGCCACCAGGCCGCCCAGCGCCGGGTGGTCCGGCACGGACACGTCCAGGTAGGTGGCCTCGCGCTCCTCCTCGGCGCTGGCGTCGGTGAGGACCGCCTCGATGGCGAGCGCCTTCGCCCGCAGCTGCGTGGGGGTGCCCAGCCGCAGCTCGGGGCCGTTCACCAGCAGGCCCACCAGCCGGCCGCGCTCGATCCGGAGCTTGCGGAACCTGGCCGCCGTCTGCGGGGTGCTGAACTTCACCAGCTGCAGCGCCGCCCGGGCGCCGGCCGGGATGCGCCGCCCGGCCTCCGGGGCGGCGCCGGGCATGACGATGCGGGGCAGGCCGCCCACGCCCTTGGCCGGGCCCATCACCTGGCCGCGCGTGTTCACCAGCACCCGCGCCCCGTGCGCGGGGACGCCGATGGCGACGGGCCGGGCCGGGGTGACCTGCACCACGAGCCCCACCGGCCAGTCGCGCGCCACGTAGACGTCGGCGACCCACGGGAAGGTCACGGCGGCACGGCGGATCGTGCCGACCGGCGGGGCCAGCAGCGACCCGCCGCGGTCGGCGGCGCGGGTGAGGGCGGCCTCCAGGGCGGCCTCGTCCGGACGGTCGTAGCCGCTCGCGCGCACGCCGTGCACCGACAGCACCGGGCCGGTGGCGAGCCAGTACCCCGCGACCCCGCATGCCAGGCCCGCGGCGGCCAGGGCCACGAGCTCGGCCCGGGTGGGCAGGCCGCGGACGGCGCGGCGGCGGCGGGCGATGGCCGGGTGCGGGCGCGCCGGCCGGGCCGGGCGGGCGCCGGCCGTGCGGCGCGTGGTGTGGGTGCCGCCGGTCACGACAGCTCCGGGAGCGGCGGGGCGGTGATGCCCCACCGCGGGTGCAGGTAGCGCACCTCGGCGTGCAGCAGCGGCCCGCCGGCCTCGCGGACCCGGCGGCGCCCCTCGGCCATGAGGGCGATGACGTCGGCGGTGCTGCACGCGGGGCCCGCCTCGATGAAGTTCGCGTGCTTCGGCGAGAATCGGGCGTCGCCGATGCGCAGGCCCTTGCAGCCGGCGGCCTCCAGCAGCCGGCCGGAGGACCCGCCGGGCGGGTTCGTGAAGACGCTGCCGAAGGTGCGGACGCCCTGGGGCTGGGTGCTGCGCCGGTGGCCGCGGTATTCGGCCAGCAGCGCCCGGATGGCCTCCGGGTCCCCCGGGGCGAGACGGAACGCGGCCGCGGCGACCACCTGGTCCTGGCGCACGGAGGTGTGCCGGTAGGTCATGTCGAGGTCGGCGGCGCTCACGCGGCGCCGGCCGTCGGCGTCGCACACGACCGCCCACTCCAGGATGTCCTTCAGCTCGGTGCCGTACGCCCCGGCGTTCATGGCGACGGCCCCGCCGGCGGTGCCGGGGATGCTCGCCCCGAACTCGAGGCCGCGCAGGCCGGCGGCCGCGGCACGCTGCACGGCGCGCGGCAGGGACGCCCCTCCCCCGCACCACACCTCGGTGCCGCGCACGACGATGGCCGTGAGGCGCCCGGCGAGGCGGATCACCAGGCCGCGGTACCCGGCGTCGTCGACCAGCAGGTTGGAGCCCTTGCCCACCACGGCGACGGGCATGTCCTCGTCGCGGGCCCATGCGAGGGCGGCGGTGACGTCCCGGAACGACCGGGCGACGGAGAGGGCGTCGGCGGGACCGCCCACGCGGATGGTGGTGAAGGGCGCGAGCGAGACGTCGCGCGCCAGGTCACGCGGGAGGTTCGGCGCCGCCAGGAGAGTCCCCATTGCCGTATTGGTTTTGCAGCGCGGCCACCAACTCCTGCCCGAGGGTGGTCACGTCGCCCGCACCGAGGGTGAGCACGAGGTCCCCGGGACGGGCCAGCTCGAGCACCGCGTCCCGGGCGTCGGCGAGGGCCGGGGTGAAGCGGGCCACCGCCGGCGGGGGCACCGCATCGGCGACGGTGCGGCCGCTGATCCCCGGGTCGTGCGGCTCGCGGGCCGCGTAGATCTCGGTGACCAGGGCGATGTCGGCCGCGCCCAGGGCGTCGCCGAGCTCGGCCCACAGGGCCCGGGTGCGGGAGTACAGGTGCGGCTGGAAGACGGCGATGACCCGCCCGTGGTACCGCTCCCGGGCGGCCGCCAGCGTGGCCGCCACCTCCGCGGGGTGGTGGGCGTAGTCGTCGATCACCGTGACGCCGGCGGCGGTGCCGCGCGGCTCGAACCGGCGGCCGACGCCGGTGAACGCGGCCAGATTGCCGGCCGCGGCATGCGGGTCCACCCCGCACCAGTCCGCCAGAGCCACGGCGCACGCGGCGTTCGCGACGTTGTGGGCGCCGGGCACCGCCAGCCGCAGCACGACCTCCCGGCCGTCGGCGAGCCGCAGCAGGCCGGCGCCGTCCGGTGCGCGGCCCACCGTGCACCAGGCGTCCGGGGCGTCCCCGACGATGCGCACCGGCCGGCCCGAGGCCCGGGCGAGCGCCTGCGCGCGCGGCTCGGGGCCCGCCACCACCACGCCGCGTTCCGGCACCTGCGCCAGGAAGGCGGCGAACGTCTCCTCCACCTCCTCCAGCGAGGCGTAGGTGGAGTGGTGGTCGTGGTCGACGTTCAGCAGGATCGCGCCCTCGGGGCGCAGGCGCAGCAGGGACCGGTCGCTCTCGTCCGCCTCGGCCACGAACCAGGGGCCCTCGCCCCACACCGCGCCGGTGCCGCCACCGCCCTCCACCGTCGCCCCGATGCACGCCGAGGCACCGCCGAGGGCGAGCCGCAGCATCGCGCTGGTGGTGGACTTGCCGTGGGCGCCGGCGACGGCGAGGCCGCGATGGCCGGACATGAGCTCGGCGAGCAGATCGGCCCGGTGGACGACCGGGATGCCCCGGCGCGCGGCCTCGGCGAGCTCCGGGTTGCCCGCGGCGATGGCCGTGGACACCACCAGGGTCGCGCAGTCCGCGGGGATCGCGGCGGCCCGGTGGCCGGCCATCGCGTCCACGCCCAGCGCACGGAGCGCCGCGAGGGTGGCGGAGTCGTCGCGGTCGGTGCCGCTCACCCGGTACCCGGCGGCGACGGCGAGGCGCGCGAGGGCGCTCATCCCCGCCCCGCCGATCCCGACGAGGTGGATGGACCGGGGGGTGCTCAGGGCCGTGCGACCTCCAGGACGGCCTCGGCGATGCGGTCCGCGGCGTCCGGCTTGCCCATCGCCCGTGCCGCCTCGGCCATGGCCTCCAGGCGGCGGCGGTCGGCGAGCAGGGCGCCCACCAGCGACCGCAGGCGCTCACCCGTGCAGTCGGCGTCGGGCAGCAGGATCGCGGCGCCGGCGTCCGCGAGCCACCGGGCGTTGGCGGTCTGGTGGTCGGCGGTCGCGTACGGGTACGGCACCAGGATGCTCGCCCGGCCGATCGCGGCGAGCTCGAACACCGAGCCGCCCGAGCGCGACACCACCAGGTCGGCGGCGGCCAGGGCCTCGGGCAGGTTGCCGAGGTACGCCTCCAGCCGGTACCGGGCCTCGTTCCGCTCGGGCAGCGCGGCGCGCACGTCGTCGACCTGGGTTGGGCCCGCCACGTGGATGACGTGGAACGGCGGTTCGGGACCGAAGGCGTCCGCCGCCGCGGTGTTCAGGGTGCGGGCCCCCTGGGAGCCGCCCACCACCACCACCACGGTGGCGTCCGGGGGGATCCCGAACGCCCGCCGGCCGCTGGTGCGCGTGGCGGTGAGCACCGACCGGCGCACCGGGCGGCCGGCCACCAGGTACTTGCCCGACGCCCGCTTGCGCAGGGGCCAGGCGAGCACGACTCGCTTGGCGAACGGGGCGATCACGCGGTTGGCGAGGCCCAGCCGGGAGTCGGCCTCCATCGCCACCACGGGGCGGCGGGTGAGGAACCCTGCGACCGCGACGGGACCGGCCATGTAGCCGCCGCCGGTGACGATCACGTCCGCGCGGGCGCGCCGCAGGGCGAGGAGCGACCGCGGCACGGCGAGGAACGCCATCCCCAGCACGGCGAGGTTGCGCGGCGTGGGGCTCCGCCGGAAGCCCCGCAGGGGGATGCTGCGCTCCGGGAAGCCCTCCGCCGCGGCGATGCCGGTGCCGCTGCGGCCCTTCGCGGTGACGAAGCTGACCTCAGCGCCCCGCTCGCGCAGCGCTTCGGCCACCGCCAGCGCCGGCATCACGTGGCCGCCCGTCCCCCCGGCCGCGATCACCACGCGCGCCGGCCTGCGTTGAGTGCTGTCGTGCTGCGTGCCGGTTCCCACTTCGCGCGATGTTGACGAGGATGCCGATGCTCGCGAGGAGCACGATGAGACTACTGCCCCCGTAGGAGACGAAGGGCAGCGGGACCCCGGTGATGGGGAACGCGCCGAGCACCGCGGCGATGTTGTCGAGGCCCTGGATCGCGATGAGCGTGGCGATCCCGGTGGCCACCAGCCGCCGGTGGAGGTCGGCGCAGTCCAGTGCGATCCGGTACGCCAGCATGGCGATGAGGCCGATCGCGGCGAGCACCAGCAGCACGCCGACCACCCCGAGCTCCTCCCCGATGGTCGCGAGGATCATGTCGGTGTGGGCCTCCGGCAGGTAGAACGCCTTCTGGACGCCGTCGCCCAGGCCCTTGCCGGTGAGCCCGCCGGAGCCCAGCGCGATCTGGGCCTGCAGGGTCTGGAAGCCGATGCCGTCCGGGTCGCTCATCGGGTCGAGGAACGCCAGGAGCCGCTCGCGCCGGTACGGCGCGGCGGCGATCGCCAGCGCCGACAGGGCGATCGCCCCGCCGAACACCGCGCCCACGTGCTTGTGCTGGGCGCCGCCGACGAGCAGCACGGCCAGCGCGACCAGGAACAGGGTGCTCGCGGTTCCGAGGTCCGGCTCGGCGAGGATGAGGACCGACAGCAGACCGGTGACCGCCAGGTACGGGACCATGCCCCGGAGGGTGCCGAGGCGTTTCGGATCGCGGGCGACCGCGGCGGCGATCCACAGCACCAGCGCGAACTTCGCGAGCTCCGACGGCTGCAGCTGGCCGATGACCGGCATGGGCAGCCAGCGTTTGGATCCGTTGATCTCCTGCCCCACCCCGGGCAGCAGGACGGCGAGCAGCAGCACCACGGTGACGCCCATGAAGGGCCCGGCGATGCGCGTGAGGATGCGGATGTCGATGCGCGTGCACAGCAGGTAGGCGCCCACGCCGACGATCGCGAAGATCACCTGGCGCTTCACGAAGCGCAGCGGGTCGCCGTCCTCCAGGAACGCCCGGGACGACGACGACGAGTACACCATCACGGTCCCGAAGCACACCAACGCCGTGACCACCGCGATGAGCAGGGTCTCCGGGCCGTGCCCGTGGCGCGTCCGCGTCCGCGGTGCCGGCCGCTCCTCGGGCGCAGGGACCGGGCGGAGGGTGCGGGAACGCGACGGCATCCTCCACCGGTTCGCCGTGCGGCGGCCAGTCCCTCTCGGCGATGTCACGTCGGCCTCGCCGTTGACGGCCACGTCACGATGGTGCTACTGCTACCAGCACCATGCGATGGACGGTCGATCACCGCTCGCGGGAGCGGCTCCGGGACCAGATCGCCGCCCGCGTCCGCAGGGGCGCCGCCTCGGGAGAGCTGGCCCCCGGCGAGCGGCTCCCTCCGGCCGCCGAGCTCGGCGAGGCGCTGTCGGTGGACCGCAACACGGTCCTCGCCGCCTACCGGCAACTGCGCGACGAGGGCGTCCTGGAGTTCCGCCGGGGCCGGGGCGCCCGCCTGGCCGCCGACGGCCCCGAGCTCGCATCGGTCACCGAGGCCGCCCGCGCGCTCATCGCGGCGGCCCGTGCGCAGGGCCTCGGCACCGCGGACCTGATCCGCCTGATCAGGGAGATGTCATGACGACCGGCGGCAACCCACGATCAGGTGGGCGCCGGCACCGAGCCCGACGCTCCGCACCTCGAGCGACGGCGCTTCAGCCCGTTCACGACGGCGCCGAGGATTCCTGACACGACGATGATGCCGGCCGGCGCGATCGTGCCGAACGCCCGACCGGGGAGCCGATTCGACTCCAGGGAGGCGAACACGACGCCGGCCGCCACGATGAGGCCGATGACGGCGAGCCCGGCGATGGCCGAGAAGCCGTTCTCCCGTGGCAGGTTCATTCCCGCACCCTTCGGTGAGGGGCTGTGTGCCGGGGGGCCGCATGCACGCCCCCGACACACGGTTCTCGGGCGGCCGGGTGCTCACCCCGCGCCCGCCCCAAGGGCGCGCACCGCGACCCGGAACGCCTCGCCGCGCGCCTCGAAGTTCGCGAACTGGTCGAAGCTCGCGCAGCCGGGCGCCAGCAGCACCACCTCGCCGCGCCGGGCCTGGGCGGCGGCGTCGCGCACGGCGCGCTCCAGCGTGCCCGACTCGGTGACCGGGACGCCCGCGGCCGTCAGGTCGGCGCCCGCGGCCGGGCCGGCCTCCCCGATGAGGTACGCCCGCACCACCCCCGCGCGGGCGGCGTCCGCCAGCGGCACGAACGAGGTGCCCTTGCCGCGGCCCCCCACGATGAGGTGCACGCCCTCCGGGTAGGCGTCCAGCGCCGCGCACGCGGCGTCCGGGTTGGTGGCCTTCGAGTCGTTCACGTACAGCACCCCGCCGATCTCGGCGACGCGCTCCAGCCGGTGCGCGACGCCGGTGAACGTGGTGAGCCCGGACCGCAGCGCCTCGGGGGACACGCCGGCGTGCGCGGCGAGCGCGGCCGCCGCCAGCGCGTTCTGCCGGTTGTGCCGCCCGCGCAGCGGCATCTCCTCCCACGTCGCGACACGCCCGACGCCGTCCAGGTGCAGGCCGCCCTGCGACCACGCGACGACCTCCGGGCCGGTGCGCGGGCCCTCGGCCACCGTGCGCGCCGCCGCGCGGCCGGGGATCGCCATGCCCGCCGGGGCGATCGCCAGGTCGCCGGGCACCTGGTTCGCGAACAGCCGCAGCTTGGCGGCGGTGTACGCCTCCATCGTGCCGTGGCGGTCCAGGTGGTCGGGCGTGACGTTCAGGAGCACCGCGCCGCGGGGATGGAAGGAGTGGGCGTCCTCCAGCTGGAAGCTCGAGCACTCCACCACCAGCCACGCGGCCGGGTCCACCGCGTCGACGAGCCCCGCGAGGGCGATGCCCTGGTTGCCGCACGGGACGGCCTTCATCCCCGCGGCGCGCAGCAGGTGCGCGGTGAGCTCGGTGGTGGTGGTCTTCCCGTTGGTTCCCGTGATGCCGATCATCGGGTTCGGCATCTCCCGGGCGGCGAGCTCGATCTCGCTCCACACCTCCGCGCCCGCCGCGCGCGCGACGGCGACCTGGGGGATCTCCCCGGGCCCGCCGGGGCTCTTCACCACCAGGTCCACCCCGGGCACCGGGTCGCCGAACGGGGCGCGCACCTCGACGCCCAGCTCCTCGAGCTCCGGCGCCACCTGCGGGGCGCCGTCGACGGCGATCACCCGCCAGCCGCGGCGCCGCAGCAGGGCAGCGGCCGCCCGCCCGGACTTCCCCAGGCCCACCACCAGGGCCGTGCCGGTGCCGCCGGTCACCCCGTGACCGCCCGGTAGTCCAGGGTGAAGCCGACCGCCGAGAACAGCCGCGCGATGAGCCACAGGCGCACGATGATCTTCGTCTCGCTCCACCCGGCCATCTCGAAGTGGTGGTGCAGCGGCGCCATCAGGAACACGCGCCGGCGGTACCGCTTGAAGACCACCACCTGGATCATCACCGACAGGGCCTCGGCCACGAAGATCGCGCCGATGATGCCCAGCAGCACCTCGGTCTTCGTCATCACCGCCATCGCCGCCAGCGCGCCGCCCAGGGCGTAGCTGCCGGTGTCGCCCATGAACACCTGGGCCGGGAACGAGTTGAACCACAGGAAGCCCACGCACGCGCCCATGAGCGTGGCGCCGAACATCGCCAGGTCCGTGCGGCCGTCCACGAACGCGATGCCGGTGAAGCTCAGCAGCGCGATGGCGGTGGTGCCGGCGGCGAGGCCGTCCAGGCCGTCGGTGAGGTTCACGGCGTTCGCGGACCCCACCACCACGAGCATCACCAGCAGGAAGTACCCCGCCAGGGTGAGGTCGATGTCGCGGTGGACGGGCTGGATGCTGAGCGTCGTGTCGAGGCCCACGACCTCGGTCGCCACGTACACCAGCACCGCCGACACCACGACCAGGCCGAGGATGCGCAGCTTCCCGGACAGCCCCAGGGACCGCTTGCGGACGATCTTGGTGAAGTCGTCGAGGAACCCGATGAGCCCGCTCGCCAGGGTCACGAACAGCACCAGCATCGCCTCGGTGCTGCGCGAGGACAGGATCACGAAGGGCACCGCGGTGGCGAACAGGATGAGCAGGCCGCCCATGGTGGGGGTGCCCTGCTTCTCGGCGTGGGCGTCGGGGATGAGCCCCTGGGGACGCACGAACTGGCCCACCTCGTTCGTCCGCAGCCAGCTGATGAACCGGGGGCCGAGGAACAGCATGAGCATGGTGGCCCCGATCGCGGCGATCAGGATGCGTGGCATCTGGCCGGCGATGTCAGCGCTCCCTGACGGCGTTCGCGACGGCTTCGAGGGCCATCCCGCGGGAGGCCTTCACCAGCACCACGTCGCCCGCGTGCAGCAGCCCGGGGACGCCCGCCGCGGCCTCCGCGGCGTCGGCGAACCGGTGCGCGGGGACCCCCGCCGCGCCCGCCGCGTACTGCTGGGCCAGGGTCCCCACCGCCACCAGCAGGTCGACGCCCAGGTCGGCGACCAGCTCGCCCACCTGGCGGTGGTACGTGAGCTCGTCGGACCCCAGCTCGAACATGTCGCCGAGCACCGCCACCCGGCGGCCGGTCCGCCCCGCAAGGTCCGTCAGCGCGGCGCGCATGGCGACCGGGTTGGCGTTGTAGCAGTCCTCGATGAGGGTGCCGCCCACCGCCAGCGGGTGCTCCTGGCCGCGCATCGCCGACAGGTCGACGTCCACCCTGGCGCCCCGCGGCGGCATCATCCCGAGGGCCTCGCAGCACGCCAGCGCGGCGGCGGCGTTGCGTCGCTGCCAGGCCTTGCCGAGGTTCAGCTCCACCGCGCCGTCCGGCAGGTCGGCGAACTCCACCACCCGGACGCCGTCCGGCAGGGCCGCCAGGTGCGGCGCCAGCAGGGGCTCGCCCGCCGGGACAACCGCCGTGTCGCCCGGCCCGAGTGTGCAGAACACCTCGGCCTTCGCCGCGGCGATGGCCTCCACGGTGCCCAGGAGCTCCAGGTGCACCGGGGCGATGCTGCTGATGCAGGCCACCCGCGGCGGCGCCAGGCGGGCGAGCGCGGCGATCTGCCCGGTGCCGCGCATGCCCATCTCCACCACGGCGACCTCGGTGTCGTGCGGGAGGCCGATCAGCGACATGGGAACGCCGACCTCGGTATTCCGGTTCCCGGGGGTGCCCTCCGCCCGCACGCCGGCGGTGCGGAGCATGGCGACCAGGATGTCCTTGGTGGTGGTCTTCCCCACCGACCCGGTCACCGCCACCACCGGCGCGCCCAGCCGGTCCAGCGCCAGCCGGCCGGCGGCCTCCAGCACCGCCAGGGGCTGGGCGGCCACGATCACCGGGCGGCCCCGGCTCGCGAGCGCCTCCCCCGCCGCCTCCCATGCGGCCTCCCCCACCAGGGCGGCGGCGGCGCCGCCGTCCAGGGCGGCCGGCGCGTGCAGGCCCCCGTCGGCGGTCTCCCCGGGCAGGCCCGCGAACAGGGCGCCGGGCACCGGGGACCGCGAGTCGACGAACGCGCCCTCCACCGTCATGGACGCCTCGCCGCACGCCAGCCGGGCGGTGGGAGCGGCGGCGAGGATGTCGGCGATGGCGAGCCTCACGCCGGGGCCCCCTCGAGGGCCGCCCGGGCGACCTCGCGGTCGTCGAACGGGGTGATCACGCCGTGCGCCTCCTGTCCGCGCTCATGTCCCTTGCCGGCGATGAGCACGACGTCGCCGGGTGCCGCCATCGCGACGGCGGCGCCGATCGCGGCGCGCCGGTCGGGCTCCACCACCAGGCGGGCAGGCCCCCCCTCGGCGCCGTCGAGGATCGCACGGATGATGACCTCCGGGTCCTCCGAGCGGGGGTTGTCGGATGTCACCACCGCGACGTCGGCCAGCCGCCGGGCGATCGCACCCATCTGCGGGCGCTTGCCGCGGTCGCGGTCGCCGCCGCACCCGAACACCGCGATCACGCGGCCGTCGCCGGCGAACCCGCGCACCGCGGTGAGGACCGTCTCGAGGGCGTCCGGGGTGTGGGCGTAGTCCACCAGCACCTGGAACTCCTGGCCGGCCTCGATGGGCTCCAGGCGCCCCGGAACCCCGCGCACCGAGCCGATCCCGGCGGCGACGCGGTCGTGCGGGATCCCCATCAGTTCTCCCACGCTGATAACGCCGAGGGCGTTCGCGAGGTTGAACCGGCCGCGCAGATGCGTCTCCAGCTCCAGGATCCCGCGGGGCGTGGCGACCCGCGCCCACGTGCCGAGGGCGGTGGAGCGGAACTCCACCGGGCGCACGTCGGCGGGCGCGTCGATCGCGTAGCCCAGCAGGCCCGCCTCGCGGGCGAGCCGGGCCCCATGGGCGTCGTCCAGGTTGGACGCGCCCGGCGGGTCCGGGCCGTCGCCGCCGGGCCGCATGAACAGCCGGCGCTTGGCGAGGTAGTAGTCCTCCACGTCGGGGTGGTAGTCCAGGTGGTCCCGCGTGAGGTTCGTGAAGACCGCGGCGGCGAACGGCACCCCCGCGACCCGCCGCTGGGCGAGGGCGTGGGACGACACCTCCATCGCGCACGCCGTGTCGCCCGCGGCGACCATGCGGCCGAACAGGGCGTGCAGCGACACCGGGTCGGGCGTGGTGTGGACCGCCGGGTCGGGGGCGCCGCCCACGATGGTCTCGACGGTGCCCACCAGGCCGGCGCGGTGACCGGCGGCCTCCAGCACGGCGCGCACCAGGTAGCTGGAGGTGGTCTTGCCGTTCGTGCCGGTGATGCCCACGATCGCCAGGCGGTCGGCCGGGCGGCCGGCCAGGATGCCGGCGGCCAGCGCCACGGCCAGGCGGGCGTCGGGCACCAGCACCTGCGGCACCGGCAGGTCCAGCGGGCGCTCCACGATGAGCGCCGTCGCCCCGGCGGCCACCGCCTGGGCCGCGAAGTCGTGCCCGTCGGCGGTGACGCCGCGCACACACGCGAACAGATCGCCCGGGCCGGCCGCGTCGGCACGCGGGGCCGCACGGTGGACGGTCGTCTCGGGCGCCGGCGGTGCGGGGAGGTGCTCGGCGCCGTGCGGTCCCAGCAGCTTCGCGCCGGGAACCGCCTCCACGAGCTCGCTGAGGGTCATCCGGGCGGCGATGCTACCAGAGGGCCCCGGACGCTCAGGCAGGCGGGATTTCCATCCTCAGCAGGGAGAACTGCGCGATGCGGCTGAACGCCGGCGCGGCGACGTCACCGCCGAAGATCGACTGCTGCTGCGGCTCGTCGACCGTCACGGCGATGAGCAGCTGGGGGTTCCCGGCCGGCACGTAGCCCACGAACGAGGCCACGTACCTGGTCTGGGAGTACTTCCCGGTCTTCGGGTCGATCTTGTTCGCGGTACCGGTCTTGCCGGCCACGTCGTAGCCCGGGACCTCGGCGGCGGAGCCGGTGCCCTCCGCGCTCACGGCCTTGCGCAGCATCGCGTCCATCTTCCGCGAGGTCTTCCAGCTGATCACCCGCCGGCCGGCCGGGTGCTCGACCTTCCGGCCGCCGACCTTCGCGACCACGTGGGGGGTCACCAGCCGGCCGCCGTTGGCGATGGCCGCGTACGCGCGGGCGGTCTGCAGCTCGGTGACCAGCACGCCCTGGCCGATGGGGATGTTGAGGATCGACGTCCCCGACCACTCCTCCGGGTACTTGTCGATGTCCGGGATGCGCCCGGACTCCTCGCCCGGCACGTCGATGCCGGTCTTCGACCCGAAGCCGAACCGGGTGATCCACTCCGACAGGCGGCGGTCGCTGTCCGGGGTTCCCGGCAGATACGCCTTGCCGGCCTCGGCGCCGAGGCGCTGGGCGATGAGCACGGTGCCCTTGTTGGACGACCGCTCCAGGATGTCGCCCACGCTCCAGGTGGTGGCGCCCTCGTTGTGCGAGTCGCGCAGCGGGCGGTCGAACAGGGTGATGGTCTCGGGCACGTTGAAGCGCGTGGCAGGCGTGACCTTGCCGTCCTCGATGGCCCCGGCGATCGCCACGATCTTGAAGGTGGAGCCCGGCTCGTAGATGTCCTGGGAGGGACGGTTCCGGACGAGCTCCGGCACGTAGCGCGTGCGGTCGTTGGGGTTGAACCGCGGGACGCTCGCCATCGCGAGGATCGCCCCGTCCTGCGGGCGCATCACGACGGCCGACGCGCTCTTGGCCCCGAACCTCTTGCGGGTCTCGGCGAGGATGCGCTCCACCTGCAGCTGGGTCGCCGAGTCGAGGCTGAGGCGCACCGTGGTGCCGCGCACCGGCTCCTTCTGGTGCAGGGTGCGCAGCGTGTGCCCCAGCGGGTCGCGGGAGATCTCCCGCACGCCGGGCGTCCCCGTGAGCTCCGTGTCGAGCGCCGCCTCCACGCCGCCCTGGCCGCCCTCGTCGCCCACCAGGCCCACCACCTGCGCGGCCAGGCGCCCCTGCGGCAGGTACCGGGTCCAGGTGTCCTCGACGTCGATGCCGGTGAGCTCCTCGTCCCGGATCGCCTTCGCGACGTCCTGCTCCACGCCCTTGGCGATGACCGCGTAGCCGCCGCCGTCGCGCAGCTTGGACTCGATGTCCTTCGCCGGGACCTTCAGGACCCGCGCCAGCGCGGCCGCGGTGTCGGCCGGGTCGGTCACCAGGTACGGGGTGGCCGAGACGGTGGCGGTGGGCTTGTCGGAGGCGAGCTGCATGCCGCTGCGGTCCTCGATGATCCCGCGCTCGGCCGGCACCGCGAACGTGCGCTCCTGTTGGTTCCTGGCCTGCGTCGAGAGCGCGTCGGCCCGCACCCCGCCCACCCACAGCGCCCGCAGGGCCATGAGCCCCACACCCGCCATCACCAGGGCGCCGAGCATGCGGATGCGCCGGTTCGACTCCCGGCGGGTCACCGCCCGCCCCGCCGGGGACCGGCGGCGTCGGACGGGCCTGCGCGCGCCCGACGGGGGACGCCCGCGCTGCGGGGGCCGGCCGCTCACCGCCTACCGGGTGGGGATCGACGGCACGGACAGGAACTTCACATCGCCGTCGCTGGCGGGCTGATCCATGCGCAGGCGCGTGCGGGCCTGCTCCTGCACGGAGGCGTTCTGCTGGTTGAACTTCGCCTCGAGGCGCAGCATCTCGGAGCGCACCGCGCTGGAGCGCTCGATGACCCTGCTGGTCTGGTCGGTGAGCTGCAGCCGGGCGACGTTCACCCACACGATGCCGCCGAGCAGGATCGCCACGGCCGGGATCCACAGGGCGATGCCCCGGGGACGGGCGACCGGACGGCGCCGGGCCGCCGCCCGCGGCGCGGGCACCTGGCGGGGGCGCGGACGGGGCGCCTCCTCCCGGGTCCGCGGACGGGGGCGGGCGGCGGCCGCGCCGCGGGCCCGGGCGGTCACGCGCCCTCCCGGCGCCGCAGGGCGCGCATCCGGGCGCTCTTGGCGCGCGGGTTGCGGTGCACCTCGCAGGCGTGCGGCATCACGGCGCGGCGGTTCAGCAGCTCCGCCTCGGCGTCGCGGCCGCATCCGCACACCGGCATGCCGGGCGGGCAGATGCAGCCCGCGGAGCGCTGCTGCATGAACCGCTTCACCGCCCGGTCCTCGAGCGAGTGGAAGCTGATGACCGCCATGCGCCCGCCGGGGGCCAGCAGGTCGAACGCGTCGTCCAGCGCGCCGGGCAGGAGGTCCAGCTCGTCGTTGACCACGATGCGCAGGGCCTGGAACACGCGCTTGGCGGGGTGGCCGCCGGCGAACAGCGCCCCGGCGGGAACGGCGGAGCGCACCACCTCGACCAGCTCGCCGGTGCTCGCGATGGGCTCCTGGGCGCGGCGGCGCACGATCGCGCGGGCGATCTGCTTGGCGAAGCGCTCCTCGCCGTACTGCCTGAACCAGCGGGTGAGGTCCTGCTCGGAGGCGGTGGCGACCAGGTCGGCCGCGGAGGTCTCCCGGTCGGGGTCCATGCGCATGTCCAGCGGGGCCTGGCGGCTGTACGAGAAGCCGCGCTCCGGCCGGTCGATCTGCATGGACGACAGCCCGAGGTCCATGAGGATGCAGTCGGCGCGCACGCCCTCGTCCACCAGGTCCGCGACGGCCAGGGCGAAGTTGCGCCGGATGAAGCGGGTCTCGCAGTCCACGGAGGCGGCGAAGGCGTCGAAGTGCTCCTCCACCTCCGGGTCCTGGTCGATCGCGATGTAGAGGCCGCCGGGCCCGAGGTTCCGCGCGAGGCGGCGGGCATGCCCGCCGGCGCCGAACGTGCAGTCGACGACCACGCCTCCCGGGCCGGGGCGCAGCGCGTCCGCGACCTCGTCGAGCAGGACGGGGTCGTGGACCGCCACGACCTCAGGCACCACGGTTGGCAAGACGCTTGGCACGGGCTGACACCCCCTCCCGCCGGAGCGCTGCGAACCGCTGGTCCAGGCGGTCCGGGTCCCAGACTTCGAGATAGTCGCCGGCCCCGACGACCCTGGCGCGCTGGCCGATGCCTCCGTGCTCGCGCAGGTCGGGGGGCAGCATGACGCGGCCCTGCTTGTCGAGGTCCTGCTCGTACGCGCCGGCGAGCAGGAACCGCATGAGCTCGCGGCTCTCGTCGTCAAGCACGGACATCTCCCCGAAGGTCTTCCCGATCAGGTCGTCCCACTCCCGCCGGGGCACGACGACCAGGCACTCGTCGATCCACCATCCCACCACCGCCCCGTCGGCGAACGGCTCGCGGAGCCGTGCCGGGATGGCGATGCGGTGACGGTCGTCGAGGCTGCATTCGTGGGTCCCGGAGAGGAGCCGGCGGTTCATGTTCCCCACCGTACCCCACTTCTCCCCACATGACAATCCGTCAGCCCCCCTCGGAAGGCCAGGTCCCCCCACGGGCGCCCCCGGGGCCCCCGCCGGCGGCGATTCCGCCCGCGCGCCGCCCCCGGCGGATCACCCCGGTGCGGGCGACCCGGCGCCCCCTCCGGCCCCGGGCCGCCGAGCGCGCCGAGGAGGGAATTCGCCGGAACACCTGTTCGCCGTCCGACGCACGAACTATTGTTCGCCCCATGACCGCTTCCTCCAGCACCCTCACCCGCTCCCGCCGCGCCGGGCACGTCCTGGCCGCGGTGCCCGAGCCCGCCGAGACCGCGCCGCACCGCCCCCGGTCGGCCACCGTCGCCCTGTATGCGGCCGGCATGGTCATCGGCTTCCTGCTCGCCGCCGTCGCCTCCGCGCCGGGCGGCGGTGCCATGGTCGGCTGGCAGCTCGGCCTCGCCGCCGCCGCGGGCGCCGTGTGCTTCACCGCCGCCCGGCGCGCCCGCGGGCAGCGGCGGCGCGCGCCCCGCACCCGCGGGCAGGCCGCCCCGGTCGCCCAGGCGCCGGTCACCCTCCGGCGCGCCGCCTGACCCATCGCCCGCGGTCCCGCTCCGGCGGGTCTGCAACATCGCCCCGCCAGCGCGTGCGCGCGGGCGGGGCATGAGATACCGTCGCCAGCCGTGAGCGAGGCCGGCGACACCGGAGCCCCGATCGTCGCGGCGATCGACGTTGGGACCAACACGACGCGGATGCTGGTGTCGCGCATCCGGGACGGGCGGCCCGTGGCCCTCGCGTCGAGCTCGGTGATGACCGCTCTGGGCGAGGGGCTGGAGCGCACGGGCGTGATCCCGGCCCACGCGATGGTGGTGGCCGAGCAGACCGTGGCGGCGATGGCCGGCGAGGCCAGGGCGCTCGGCGCCGGGTCGATCGTGATCGCCTGCACGGCCGTCGCCCGCGAGGCGGCCAACGCCGCGGACCTGCTCGCCGTCCTGGAGCGCGCCACCGGGATCCGCCCGCGGGTGCTGTCCGGCCCGGAGGAGGCGGCCCTCACCTTCGCGGGGCTCGGCGCCGCGGACCGGTCGGGACGGTTCATGGCCGCCGACCTGGGCGGCGGCAGCCTGGAGCTGATGGGCGGCAACGCCGGCGGCCTGGACTGGGTCACCTCGGTGCCCGTCGGCGTCCGCAAGATGACCGAGCGGTATGAGCCGCAGGATCCCCCGGCGCTGGACCTGCTGGGACCCATGTCGGCGTTCGCCCGGTCGTTCGTCGATCCCGTCGCGCAGGCGCATCCGGGGATCGCGTCGGCGATCGCCACCGGCGGTTCCGCCGTGGCACTGGGCGTGCTCGCCGCCACCCCCCGTCTGGACCGCGACGCGCTGGTGCGCGCCGTCGAGGTGCTCGCCTCGGCGCGGTCGCAGGACATCGCCGCGGACACGGGCATCGAGGCCGCCCGGCTGCGGCTGTGCCTGGCGGGCGCGGCGGTGCTGGAGGCCGTGCGGCGGGCGTTCGGCGTGGACGCGCTGGAGGTGTCGGCCGCCGGCCTGCGCGAGGGCCTGGTGTTGGAGGCCGCGGCCCGCGGACCGGCCTCGCTGGCGGGGTGACCGCGTGGCGCGGGCCTGGGACGTGCCCGGCCTCGGGCCGGCCACGCCGTTCCGGGAGGCCGCCGGACGCGTGCTGATCGTGCGGTGGCGGGAGCTCATGAGCCACCGGGACGGCACCCTCGCCGGCGAGGACATCGAGGCCCTGCACGCCATGCGCGTGAGCTCGCGCCGGCTGCGCGCCGCGATGGACGCGTTCGCCGCCGCGTTCCCGCGGCGCGGGTACCGCCGCCGCCTGCGGGTCGTCAAATCGGTCACCGACACGCTCGGGGCGGCCCGCGACCTGGATGTCGCCATGGACGGCCTGCGGCGCATGCTGCCGGACCTCGGCCCGGCGGACCGCCCGGGCGTGGATGCCCTCATCGCGACCCAGGCGGCGCGGCGCGCCGGGGAGGCCGCGCGCATCCGCGGGATGCTGGAGGCCCTGGAGGCCGCCGGGTTCGGCCCGCGCTTCGAGCGCTGGGTCGCCGACCGCACGGGCGTGGATCCGGCCGACCTGCCCGCCGGGCCGGGCGGGGGCTGATGGCCAGGCCGCGGCCCGTGCCCGGCGTGAAGCCCGGGAAGCCGCTGCGCCGCAACGCGCGGCGCATCCTGCGCGTGCGCATCGGCGAGGCGTACGGGTACGAGGGGCTGGTGGACGACCCGGGCAACGTCGCCGAGCTGCACGCGATGCGCATCGCCCTGAAGCGCCTGCGGTACCTCCTGGAGATCTTCGCGCCCGCGTTCACCGGCGACCTCGCCCCGTTCCTGGAGGAGATCCGGGGGCTCCAGGACCTGCTGGGCGACATCCACGACTGCGACGTGCAGGTGCCGGCCCTGGAGGCGCACCTGCTGGGGCTCGCCGCGCCCGGGCCGGGAGCGCCCGACCTGCGGCCGGGCATCCGCACGCTCATCGCCGGCCGGCGGGCACGCCGCCTGGAGCTGTTCGCGCGGTTCCGCGGCGAGTGGCGGCGCCTGCGGGACGAGGCGTTCCGGGAGCGGCTCGAGGCGGCGCTGGGCCTCCGCGCATGAGCGGGCGGCTGGCCCTCATCGGTGACATCCACGGGCGGCACGATGCGCTGACCGCCGTGCTGGAGGCGGTGCGGGAACGGGGCATCACGCGCGGGGTCTGCACCGGCGACGTGGTGATGCGCGGACCCGACCCGGCGGCGTGCATCGCCACGGTGCGGGAGCTGGGGTGGCCCACCGTGATGGGCAACACCGATCAGAAGGTGGCGCGCGGCGCCCCGCGGCCCGCCGGCCATCCGGCGTCCGACCGGGTGGGGTCCCGGTCGTGGACGATCCGGCGGCTCACCACCGGCGACATCGCGTGGCTGCAGCGCCTGCCGCGGCGCGTGGAGCTCACCGTCGGCGGCGTGCGGGTGGTCGTGTCGCACGGCCAGCCCGGGGACCTGTCGGTGATCGTGGACGAGGACACCCCCGCCGACGGGCTGCTGCGCCAGGCGGCGGCGCTGCGGGCCGACGTGCTGGTGGTGGGCCACACCCATCAGCAGATGGTGCGGCGGGCCGGGCGGGCGCTCATCGTCAACCCGGGGGCCATCGGCGAGGGGACGGTGGAGGACCCGCGCCCCCGCTGGGCCTGGCTGGAGGTCACCGGCGGCGGCCCGGTGGTCCACACCGAGGTGGTCGACGCGCCCCTCGCGCCGCCCCGCGGCGGCTGACCGTCACGGCCGGCGGGCCACCGCCACCAGCTGCGGCCCCGCGCCGGCCAGGCGCGCGAGGCCCGACACGGGGGTGAGCGCGGCCGCGAGGGCGAGGCCCGGCAGCGGGGAGGGGGTGAGCTGCGGGTCCAGCGACGGGGCGACCGATGCCGCGAGCCCGAGCGCCGGCGCCCATCCCCCGCGGGCCGCGATGCGGATGTCCGCCAGGCCCGCCCCGGTGAGGACGTTCCGCAGCGCGTGGCGGGTGAGGTGCCAGCGGTGCCGGGCCGGCTCCCAGCCCTGCCAGCGGCCGCCCAGCAGGCGGGCCTCGGCGCCGCCGGCGTTCGGCACGGCGACCAGCAGCGTCCCCCCGGGCCGCAGCGCGTCCCGCATGCGGGCGAGCGACAGGTCCAGGTCGGGAAGGTGCTCCAACACGTGCCAGCACAGCACCGCGTCGGCGCGCACCGCGTGCGGCTCCAGCTCCGCGAGGCCCACGGAGCGCACCACGGCCCTGCCCCGCAGCGCCGTGGTGGCGCGCATCGCCTCGACGGGGTCCGGCTCCAGCGCGAGCACCCGGGCGCCCAGGCCCAGCAGGGCGTCGGCCCGCAGGCCGGCCCCCGCCCCCACGTCCATCACGAGCATCCCGGGCCCCACGCCGGGCAGCAGCCGGCGCAGCTCCGCCGCGGCGAGCGCCCGCGCGAGCCGGCCCAGCGCTCCCGCCGGCCCCCGGCCGGGAGCGGCCGGCGCCGCCGGCGACGGTTCCGGCGTCCACCCCACCCCGCAACCGCGCGCGGTGCATCGCGCGACGGGCCGGGGGGCGCCGCCGGAGCGGTCGCGGGCCTGCGCCAGCGCCCTCCCCGCGGCGCCGCACCGCGGGCAGGCGCGGGTCGTCAGGGCGCGCCGTCCCGCACGACGACCACGATGACGGGCACCGCATCGGGTCCGGCGAGATCCTTCGGCGCCGCGTCGGGACGCACGGTGTCCCCGGCGGCGTCCTTGCCCACCGCGGTGCGGGTCTGTTCCGACGGCTGCCAGGCGGTCTCCGCCGGCAGCGCCGCGGTGACCGCGTCGACCGCCTGCGTCTCCTTTCCGGCCGGCACCAGCGCCTCGACCGTCAGATCCTCACGGCCGTCCCGGGCCGTGCCCGTGCTGGCGGCGGTCACCACGCCGCCGGATGCCTCCAGCGGGGTCGCAACGGCGTCGAGCGCGGTCGCCGGCCACCCCTGCGACGGCCCCACCACGACGACGACGGCCGCGCCCGCGACGGAGGCCTGGGGGGCCGTCGTGGACGGGGCGGCCATCTCGGGCGGAGCGGCGGCCTGCGCCGGCGCGGGAACCCGGACGGCGTCCGGCGCGGGTGCCGTCATGTCGCCGCCGGCCGCGGGCGCGCCCGCCTTCCCGGCGCCCCTCGCCGTGGCCTCGGTGCCCGTGGACACCCGGGCGGGTCCGTCCCCGCCCAGCCCGGGCAGGATCACCGCTGCGCCGATCACGATCGCCGCGACGCCGGCGACCGCCGGCCCCGTCCAGGACGCGGACATCGCGGGCGGCCGCAGGCGGCTCCGGCGGGCCGGCGCGGTGCGGGCGGTGGCCATCACGCGCTCGCGGAGCCCGTCCGGTGCGCCGGGGGCGGCGCCGCGCAGGGCCGCGGCCATGTGCAGGACGTCCCGCGCGGCGTCGGTGCGGGGCGGATCGCCGGCGAGGAGCTCGTCGAGGCGCCGCGGGGTGATGTCAGACATCGACGACGTCCTGGAGGCGGGTGCGGAGCTTGGCGAGCGCGCGGTGCAGCGCGGTTGAGACGGCGCTGGGGGTGGTGCCGGTGATGCGCGCCGCCTCGGCCGTGTCGACGCCGAGCACGATGCGCAGGGCCACCAGCTCCCGCTCGGATTGGGTGAGCGCGGTCATCGCCACGCGCATCTCCTCGGGGATGCCCGCCACCCGCGGCTCCGGTGCGCTGCGGGGCTCCATGGCGGCGAACCGCTCCTCGCGCCGGCGACGGCGTCCCTCGCTGCGCAGGTGGTCGAGCGCCTGACGGCGGGCGATCTCGATGAGCCACACGCCGGGACGGCCCTTCGCCGGGTCGTAGCGGCGCCAGTCGCGGAGGGCCCGCTCGAACGTGGCGGAGGTGACGTCCTCGGCGAGCACCGGGTCGCGGAGCATGTGCACCAGGTAGCGGTGAACGCCGTCCAGCTCGGCCGCGGCCACGTCGGCGAAGTCCGGACGGGCGGCGCGGGCACGTCCCAGCGTCACGCTGCGGATCCGTGTGTCGGCGACATCCATCGCACTGTATCCGCCGCCGCGGGCCCACCCGTCACCCCGGGGCCGTCCCGGGCGCCGCGGGGCGCGAGAGCCGTCACCTGCGCACGGCGCCGCGCCCCGCCGGGCTCACGTCGGACGGGACGTCACCCGCCGCATCACGGCGTGAGGCGCAGCGTCGTGCGGCTCACCGTCGTCCCGAAGATGTGGTACCCCGATCCGCCCTCGGCGAGGATGTCGAGCAGATCGTCGGGGGCGAGCACCCGCGTGCCGCCCACGACGGTGACGCCGCGCCGCCGGTACGGCTCGGCGAGCAGGGTGGTCGTCGGGTCGATGATCGCTCGCGGCCGGAGGCGCGGGGCCGCCTCGCCACACGCGGTTCGCCGATCGGGTCATGATTCGGGCGCGGGCGCGGGCGGGGGCGCCGGTGGCCGGGACGGAGTGCGGCCGAACGAGGAATCCGAGGACGGGTGCGGAGATGGACGCGATCGTGGTGGACCGCCTGCGGGTGGTGCGCGGTGGCCGCGAGGTGCTGCCGGGCCTGTCGCTGCGCGTCCCGCGCCGCGCGGTGGTGGGCCTCCTGGGTCCCAGCGGGTGCGGCAAGTCGACGCTCATGCGCAGCATCGTCGGTGTCCAGCGCACGCACGGCGGCACGGTGGACGTGCTGGGCCTGCCCGCCGGCACGCGCGCGCTGCGCGACCGGGTGGGCTACGTCACCCAGTCGCCGTCGGTGTACGTGGACCTCACCGTCGCCGAGAACCTCGCGTACTTCGCGGCGGTGACCGGCGTGCCGCGCGGCCGGGTGCATGAGGAGGTGGACCGGGTGCTGGAGCTCGTGGACCTCACCGGCCACCGCTCGGCGCGGGTGTCACGGCTCTCCGGCGGGCAGTTCAGCCGCGTGTCGCTGGGTGCCGCGCTGGTGGGCACGCCGGAGCTGCTGGTGCTCGACGAGCCCACCGTCGGGCTCGACCCGGTGCTGCGCCGGGACCTGTGGAACCTGTTCCACAGGCTGGCCGAGGGCGGCGCGACCCTGCTGGTGTCGAGCCATGTGATGGACGAGGCGGTGCGCTGCGACCGGCTGCTGCTCATGCACGAGGGGCGGCTGGTGGCGGACGACCCCCTGCCCGCGCTGCTGGAGCGCACGGGCGCGACCGACGCCGAGGGGGCGTTCCTGCGGCTGGTGGAGCCCGCCGGGACGGGGGTGGCGCCGTGAGCCCGCGCCTCACGCTGCTCACGGCGGGCCGGGTGCTGCGCCAGGTGCGTCACGACCCGCGCACGCTCGCCCTGCTGGTGGTGGTGCCGTGCGTGCTGATGGGCCTGCTGGCGTGGATCTACGCCGACACCCCGGTGTTCGACACCATCGGCGCACCCCTGCTGGGGCTGTTCCCGTTCCTGGTGATGTTCCTGGTCACGAGCATCACGACGCTGCGGGAGCGCCAGTCGGGCACGCTGGAGCGCCTGCTGAGCCTGCCGCTCGGCAAGTCCGACCTGGTGGCCGGGTACGCCGTGGCGTTCGGGGCCCTGGCCGCGGTGCAGGCGCTGCTCGCCGGCGCGTTCGCGCTGTACGTGGTGGACCTGAACGTCGCCGGGCCGGCGTGGCTGCTGCTGGTCGTCGCGGTCGTGGACGCGGTGCTGGGGACCGCGCTGGGGTTGTTCCTGTCGGCGTTCGCGGCGACCGAGTTCCAGGCCGTGCAGTTCCTGCCCGCCTTCGTGCTGCCGCAGTTCCTGCTGTGCGGCCTGCTCGTGCCGCGCGACCGGCTGCCGCGCGCCCTGGAGCTCGCCTCCGACGTGATGCCGCTGTCCTACGCGGTCGATGCGATGCGGACCATCACCACCGACGCCGGGGCGACGGCCGACGTCCTGCGGGACATGGGCGTGGTGCTGCTGTTCGCGGTGGCGCTCATCGCCGCGGGGTCGGCGACCCTGCGGCGCCGCACGGCCTAGTAGTGGTCGCGCAGCGAGCCGGGGTCGTCGGGATGCCGGTCCGTCCGGACGAGATCCGGACGCAGGGCCATGAGGATGCTGGTCTCGTCGGCGGCGCCGTGGTGGGTCATGAACCCGCCCGGCCCGCCGGGCTCGCCGGTGGGCCGCGCGGTGCGGTGCCGCACCGCGTGCCGGGCCTCCCAGCCCAGGATGCCGGTGGTGAACGCCCGGGTGGACGGCCCGTGACCGTGGGCGACCACGATGCGGAACCCGGCGCGGGCGAGGTTCCGGACCGTGGCCTCCAGGATCGCCGTGAACACGTCGTCGGACACCCGGTGGGCGCCGCCCTCCAGCCGGCGCGGCGGGTGCACGGTCGCGTCGGAATCCATGCCGACCGGATCCGCGCCGTCGGCGGTGACCATCCGTCGGTCGGGGCCGAGGTGCGGCGGCGGGAGCACGATGCCGCCCACCCGCGCGGCCACCCGGGCGAACAGCCCCCGGGCGAGGAGCCGTCGGTGCCCGGCGGCAGGTGCTCGCCGTGTCATTCCGGTGTCCCCGGCGGCACGTCGGCGATGGGCGCGGCGGCGAGCCGCGC
>JADLHW010000097.1 GCA_020848615.1 Thermoleophilia bacterium | reverse complement strand
CTGGCTAGAGAGCCGGCGGGTCTCGGCTCCGGCCACGCTTCCCTGAGCGCTCGTGGCGTCGATCCGCGCCTACGACACCGCGAAGGGCGAGCGGCGCTACGAGGTCCGCTATCGCGACGGCGGCCATCGGGAGCGGTCGCGCGTTTTCTCGGTCCACAAGGACGCCCGCGCCTTCAAGCTCGATGTCGAGCGGCGCCATCAGGCGGGCCTGCTCTACCGGGCGCCGCCGGAGCGCTTTGGCGTAGTCGCACAGGCCTGGCTCGAGCGGTACATCATCGGAGCCGCCGGTCGAGTCCGGCCGCGGCCGAAGTCGATCCGCCTCGCCGAGGACTGTTTGAGCGCCCTGGCGCCGCTCAACGACCTGACGACCGAGCGGCTGCGCCGGCCCGTCGTCGAGGATTTGATCGCGACGATCGCCGAGCGCGCGCCCCGGCGCGCCGAGATGGCGCTCTCCCTCCTGAAGCGAATCCTCCGCGACGCGGAGGAGCGCGGCCAGGTGATCGACCCCGGGGTTCATCGGATCCGGATCGCCAAGGCCGAGGAGCGCGAGCCGCGGTTCTTGACATGGGCCGAGGTGGACGAGCTGCGCTCGTGGATGCCCGAGTACGTCGCGCGGATCGCACCGATCGCGGTGCTGACCATGCTCCGGCGCGGTGAGGTACTTGGCCTGCGCGACTCGGACATCGACCTGGAGGCAGGCTCGATCGCCGTCTTCACGCAGCGCCAGGACGGCGCGCGCGTCGCGACGAAGACGCGCGCCGGGCGGCGATCGGTCGACGTCGGGCCGCGCGTGGTCCGCCTCATCCGCGAGCAGCAGCTCGCGCGCGAACCCAACCCCGACGGCTACCTCTTCCCCCCGCGCGTCGGCGCGCCCTTCGATGCCGACAACTGCATGCACCGGGTCTTCAAGCCGGCGGCTAAGGCCGCAGGCATCCCCGAGCTGACTTTCCACGACCTGCGCCACACCGGCGCCTCGCTGATGATCGCGGCCGGTTGCCACGTGAAGGTGATCGCCGAGCAAATGGGTCACTCGGATGGTGGCGGGCTCGTCCTGAAGCGCTACGGACACCTCTACAAGGGCGCCCGACTAGCCGCGGCTACCGAACTGGAGGCCCACGTCTTCGGCTCTTCGCCCGATCGCTCTGTGGGATGTGCGTGGGATGGACGCCAGATGGCGCTCGGCTTCGATGCCCGCTAGAACGAGGAAAGCCCCCGATCTGCGGGGGCTTTCGGGAGAGCGGATGATGGGACTCGAACCCACGACCTTCTGCATGGCAAGCAGACGCTCTAGCCAACTGAGCTACATCCGCGAGGAGCCGCAATGTACCTGACGGTCCCGGGGTCCTCAACCCGGGCCGGGCGGCCGCAACGGCCGTTTCCGCCGCCGGGCGCCCGGCGGCGGTCGCGGTCTCGGTGAACCCGGGCACGCGGCATCGGACCGGTGCGACGGTGGAGCGCCTCAGCCGCCTGAGCGCCCCGGCACGGCGACCCCGTGCAGCAGCGCCAGCTCCGCGAGGCGCTGGCGCTTGACGCTGGGCTCCTCCGCCGTGAGCCCGAACTTCTGGAACAGGACGGTGAGGGCTGCCTTCACGTTCGGCACCTCGATCCCGACGGCCTCTGCGATCACGGAGTTCGCGGCGGGCGGACCGCCGGAGACCGGGTCCATGGAAGCGCACAGTGCGCCCAGGATCGCCCGCTCCCGGGCGGTGAGCGACCCCAGCAGCATCGCCAGGCGCGGATCCTCGGTCATCTCGGCCGTGGCCGCCGACGTCGCGTACCGGGGCCGGCGGAACAGCAGGTCGACCCCACCCATGCGCAGCATGTCCCGGTCGCGCAGGCGCACCCGGCGGGCGACGCGCTCGCCGTTGACGTACGTGCCGTTGAGGGACCGGCCGGCATCCACCACGCTCCAGTCACCCGCCTCCGGCTCGAGCGTCGCGTGGATGCGGGAGACGCGCTCGTCCCAGTCGAGCAGCACGTCGCATCCCTCCTGCCGGCCCACCGACAGCGGGCGGCCCGCGTCGCACAGCGGGAACGCCCGGAGCCCGTCGCCGGCGTCCCGGGCGACCAGGAACGGCCCGCCCGCACGCTCCGCGTCCCTGAGGACACGGAACTCGTCCTGGTTCCGGTGGGCGAATCCCGTTGCGCGCATCGCTCCCCGCGTCCCGGCGGATGGCGCGGCCCGCGGCCGCACGGTTAGCATCGCATAGCCGCTCCCGGGACCGGGACGGCACATTCGCCCGAACCGACGCCCACAGTGTCGGCGCGCCCGTGGGATCACCGATGCCCCCCGCCGACGACCGCACCGTTCCCGACATCGAGCCCGCGCCGCCCCCGCGGCTGGCGGGGGTCGCCGCGGTGGGCGAGTCCATCGGCGGCTACGTGGTGCGCGAGCACGCCGGAACCGGCGGGATGGCCGTCGTGTTCCGCGCCCACGACCCGCGCCTGGACCGCGACGTGGCCCTGAAGCTCATCGTCCCCGAGTACGCCCACGACCCGCGGTGGCGCGCCCGGTTCCTGGAGGAGTCCCTGGCGATCGCGGCCCTGGACCACCCCAACGTGGTGCCCGTGCACCAGCGCGGCGAGGACGACGGGCGCCTGTTCATCGCCATGCGGTTCGTCGACGGCGACACCCTGTCCGCGCGCATCCGCGCCGCCGGCGGACTGCCCGCCGCGGAGGCCCTGCGCATCACCGCCGACGTCGCCGCCGCCCTGGAGGCCGCGCACCGCCGCGGCATCGTCCACGGCGACGTCAAGCCGGCCAACGTCCTGCTCGCCGGCGGCGACGGCGGCCACGTGTACCTGTCGGACTTCGGCCTGGTGGCCCGCGACGCCGCCGGTCCCGGCGTCCTCCGGCCCCTGGGGTGGGCGGGCACCGCCGCCTACGCCGCGCCGGAGCTCATCCGGGGCGGGGGCGCCACCACGGCGACCGACACCTACGCCCTGGGGTGCCTGCTGGTGGAGGCCCTCACGGGCCGTCCCCCGTTCCCCGGTGACCGCATCGCCGCCCTCGCCGGGCACCTCGCCGACCCGCCGCCCTCGGTGACCGAGCGCACCCCGGGCCTGCCCGAGCGTCTCGACGAGGTCCTGCGCCGCGCCCTGGCGAAGGACCCCGCCGAGCGGCCGGCGGGGCCCGCGGCGCTGGCCGCCGCCGCCCTCGCCGCGCGCCACCCCCTGGTGCTGCTCCACCGGCCCGAGGTGGCCGCGGAGGCGGGGCTCCTGGCCGTCGCCCTCGACGGTGACGGGGTGAGCGCCTGGTGGAGCGACCGCGCCGCCGGTGACCCGCGGGGCGACCGGAACGCAGCCGGTACGGCGGCCGCGCGCGCGGTGCTGCTGGGGAGCTCCGGCGGCGGCGGGCTGTGGGAGGTCGCGCGTCCCGCCCCGGCCGCGGTGCTGCTGCCCGGCGCCGGCGAACGCGCCGTGCGGGAGGCCGAGGGCCACGCCGCGCGACCCGTCATCGACCTGCGCGCCGCCCTCGACGACCCGGACGCCCACCGGCGCCTGCTCGCCCTCGCCGGCGCCGAGCGTGCGGAGGGCGGCGGCCTCGAGGGATGCCCCTACCTCGGGCTGGCGGCGTTCCAGGAGGACGACGCCGGCCGGTTCGTGGGCCGCGAGGACGACACCCGCACCCTGCTGGACCTGGTGGGACGCGCCGGGGTGGTGGCCGTGGTCGGCGACTCGGGCAGCGGCAAGAGCTCGCTGCTGCGGGCCGGGCTCGTCCCGGCGGTGCGCGCCGAGGGCCTGCCGGACGCGGACGACTGGGACATCACCGTCGCGACACCGGGCGCCCTGGATCCGCGGGTGCTCACCCCGCCGGGCGACGGCGGACGGCTCGTGGTGATCGACCAGTTCGAGGAGGTGCTCTCCCCGGAGGTCCCGCCCGCCCGCCGCGAGGCGCTGCTGGCGGCCATCGCCGGGGCCGCGGCGCCCCACCGGCCGCTGCGGGTCGTGCTGGCGGTGCGCGCCGACTTCGCGCCGGCCCTCGCCCGCGACCCCGTGCTCGCCGCCATCCTGGGCCGGTGGGCGTTCCGCGTGGGCCCCCTGTCCCCCGCCGCCGTGCGGCGCGTCGCCGAGGTGCCCGCCGCCCGTGCCGGCCTCGTCCTGGAAGCCGGCCTCGCACGCCGCATCGCCGACGACGTCGCCGAGCGGCCCGGCGCCCTGCCGTTGCTGTCGCATCTGCTGCTGGAGCTGTGGCGGCGCCGGCGCGGCCGCACGCTCACCCTGGAGGCATACGCGGCGGGCGGCGGCGTGGAGGGGGCGCTGGCGCGCAGTGCCAACGAGGTACTCGCGGCGGTGCCGGAGCCCCACCGGGAGGTCGCCCGCCGCGTGCTGCTGCGGCTCGTGCAGCCCGGAGAGGGCACCGAGGACACCCGCCGCCGGGTGGGGATGGACGAGCTGGAGGCCGCCGGCGACCCGGACGCCGTCCGGGCCGTCGTGGACGCGTTCGCCGGGGCACGCCTGCTCACCCTGGGGTCGGACGCCGCCGGGCGCTCCACGGTGGAGGTGGCGCACGAGGCGCTCATCCGCGGGTGGGGTGTGCTGCGCGGATGGGTCGACGCCGACCGGGACCGCCTGCGCGCCGAACGCCGCCTCACCACCGCGGCCCGCGACTGGGAGGCCGCCGAGCGCGACGACGCCCACCTGTACCGCGGCGCGCTGCTCGCCGAGTGGGCCGAGCGCGGCGAGGACGGCCTGTCGCCACGGGAACGGCGGTTCCTGGCCGCATCGCACGCCCGGCGCGAACGAGAGGCGCAGCGCGCGCGGCGGCGCCGGCGGCTGGTCCTCACCGGCGCCGCGGCGGCCGTCGCGGTGTTCGCGGGCATCTCCGCGGTCGCCCTGTGGCAGCGTTCCGAGGCCGCCACCGAACGGGACCGCGCACGCGCCCAGGTGCTGGTGCTGCGCGCCCGTGATCTGCTGTCCACCGACCCCGCGGCCGCGGTCGCGGTGGCCCGGGACGCCGTCGCGGCCGCGCCCGGGCCGCAGTCGCTGGCCAGCCTCCGGCAGGCGATGAGCGCGAGCCCGGAGGCCGCCGCCGTCCGCGTCGGCGAGCGGGAGCTGCACGCCGTCGCCGTCACGCCCGGCGGGCAGGTGGTCGCCGGCGACGCCGCCGGACGGGTCGTGCGATGGGACCCCGCGACGGGCGCCGTGACCGACGTCGCCCGGCACCGGGGGGCGGTGACGGCCGTCGCGGCGGGCCCCGGATGGTCGGCGAGCGCCGGTGAGGACGGCCGGCTGGTCGTCGCGGTGCCCGGTGGCGGCGCCCGGGTGCTGCCGGTCCCCGCCGCTCCCCTCGTGCTCGCCGTCACCCGGGACGGCGGGCGGCTGGCGGTCGCCGGCGGCCCGGCGGTGCCGGTGTACGGCACCCGCGGCTGGCGGGTCCTCGCGCGGGTCCCGGTGGCCGGCGCGAGCGCGGTGGCCTTCACCCGCACCGGCGACCTGGCGGTCGCCGCCGGCGCGCGCGTCGAGGTGCGCGACACGGAATCCGGGGCGGTTCGCGACGCCACCGACATCCCGGACGGAACCGTCGTGGGCATCGGCGCCCGGCCCGACGGGTCCCTGATGCTCGCCAGCGAGGCCGGCACGGTGTGGAGCTGGAGCCCGGGCGCGCCACCGGCCCGTGAGGCCGCGGGCTCCCAGGACCTCCCGATGGTCGCCCCCGGCGGGAACGCGGACCTCACCAACGACGCGGCGCGGGACGCCGTGCTGGTGATCCCCCGGCTGGGTCCGCCCGCGCGGCTGCCCCAGTCCGGGGAGACGCGGGCCGCCGTCCTCGCCGGCGGACGCGCCGTGACCGCCCACAACGACGGGACCCTGCGCGTGTGGGATCTCGGCGGCCTGCCGCGGGTGGTCGCCACGGTCCCCGAGGGGGGCGCGGCCGGCGCCTTCGACGCCGCCGGCGACGTGACCGCCGTGGTCGCCTCGGGGAGGGCATGGCTGCGGGCACTGGCGGGCGGCCCGGTCCGCGTCGCGCCGTTCCGGGGCGCCGTGGCCGCCGACGTGAGCGCCGACGGCACCACCATCGCCGTGGCGATCCCCGGCGCGGTCGGCGTGTGGCGGCCCGGCCGCCCGCCGCTGCGCGTGCCGGTCGACGACCTGTACGCCGCCGGCCTCACCGACGACGGGCGCCGGCTGGCCGTGGTGGACGGCGGGCGCCTCACCATCCGCGACACCGCCACCGGCCGCCGCGTGGGCCGGCCGCCCGCCGGCCCGGACCCCGTGGGCTCGGTGCGCTACCTGCCGGGGTCCGACGAGCTGGTGATCACCAGGTTCCGGGAGGACGCCTCCAGCGTCGTGCGGGTGCAGCGATACGACCCCTCCACCGGTGCGGTCACGCCCCTATTCGGCCCCACCGGGTGGGCGGCGCAGATCGACGTCTCCCCCGCGGGCCGCACCGTGGCCGTCGCGTCGGAGACCGCCAAGTCCGTCACGGTGTGGACGGCGGGCGGGACGGCGCGCGTGGTGGCCAGCACCGGCAGTCCGGCGCGGTCGGTGGCCGTGAGCCCCGACGGCCGACTCGTGGCCGCCGGCACCGTCGACGGCCTGGTGGGCGTCTGGTCCGCCGACGGCGACTGGGCGATCCCCGCCGCGATCCGCGCCGGCCGGCCGGTGGTCGCGGTGCGGGTCACCGACGCCGGCCGCGTGACCGCGTCGTTCGAGGACGGCACGGTGCGGCGCTGGCGGTGCGGCGCCTGCGCCCTCGACCCGCGGCTCCTGTCCGACGCCGACACCCGCATCGCACGCGACCCCGTCGCCGCGGCCCGCGCCGCCGGCCTCATCCCCGACTGACCCGAACCAGGCACCCCACACCTAGGAGGCATCCATGACATCGCCCCCGGACCCGCCCGTCACCCCGGACGACCCGGACGCGCCCGACCAGGAGATCGGCCCGTTCAGCCGTGAGGACGTCGTCGACGGCTTCCGCGGCATCGCGGACATCCTGGAGGGACCCGGCGCCGACCACCTCACGGCGGGGGACTGGAACACCCTGGCGCTGCTCACCATCGCGGCGAACACCATGGTGGAGTCCGCCCCCGCCGCCGATGCGCCCGCCACCGCGGGGTTCGCGGCCGGCGGCGCCACGGCCAGGGCGTTCGCGATGGGCCGGCGGCGGCCGCCGTACCGGTCGGTGCGGGTGCGGTAGCGGGTAAGGCCGCGCCACACCCAGGGGCGCTCCCCGTGCCGGGCGGGGAGCGGCGACACTCGCCGCAAGGCACCGGTTCCGCGTCCACGAGGGAAGCCATGACGGCCACCAGGACCGCCCGTCCCACAGCCACGCCCCATGCCCACGGCGTCGAGCAGCTCGCGGTGTGCTGCCTCGGGCCCATGGTGTGCTTCGCGGACGGCACCGAGGTGCCGCTGCGGCCCGGGCGGGCACGGTCGCTGCTGCAGTTCCTGGTGGTGCACCGCGCCGCCCGCGTGCCGCGGGAGACCGTGATGGAGGCGTTCTGGCCGGGGGCGGACCCCGCCCGGGCGCGGAACTCCCTGAACGTCGCGGCCTGCGAGCTGCGCCGCGCCCTGCGCGGCGTGCTCGCCGACGAGGTGCCGCTCATCGAGCGCTCCGGGGACGGATGCCGCCTCAACCCGGCCCTGCCGTGGTGGGTGGACGCCGAGGAGCTCGCGCGGTGCGTGGCCGCCGGCGACGCCGCGGCCCGCGCCGGCGACCGGGACGAGGCGGCCCGCCGCTACGAGGAGGCCGCGGACCTGTACCGCGGGGACCTGTTCAGCGACGACCCGTACAGCGACTGGATCGCCCCGCACCGGTGGACCCTGCAGGACGCCGCCCTGCGGGCCCTGGACTGGCTCGGGTCGGCGCACCTCGCCGCGGGGAACACCCCGGCGGCGTCCGAGGCGGCGCGCCGCGTGCTGCAGATCGACCCGGAGAACGAGGAGGCCCACCGCACCCTCATGCTGTGCCACGCCCGCCTGGACCGGCGGTCGCTGGCCCTGCGGCAGTACCGGGCGCTCGCGGACCGCCTCGCCCGCCTGCGCGTCGCCCCGTCGCCGCGCAGCGCCGACCTGTACGAGCGCATCTGCCGCGGCGAGGCGGTGTGAGCCGCCCGGCATCGGGGGTACCATCCGCGCGATCCTGAGCACCCCCAACCGGGAGACGCGCGAGATGGCCGATGTCACCGTCCTGTGGGCCGGCAAGCACCTGAGTTCGTCGGAGGAGGCCACCGCGCGCCGCGCCGCGGAGCTCATGCGGCGGCTGGGGTCCGACACCGCCGACCACCTGGAGCGGTTCCTGCCGGAGCGGGTCGGTGAGTGGACCCCGGACGAGCTGGAGCTGGGCGCCCACGTGGGCCCGTGGATGGGCTTCGGGGCGGAGCCCGGCCCCGCCTGAACCCCGACGCGCGGAGGCCCGCCCCGGCGATGCCGGTGCGGGCCGTCCATCCGCGTCACCCGGACGTCAGGGCTTCGGCGAGTCGTAGAACTGCACGATGCCGAGGTCGAGGACCGTCGCGAACGGGCCGGGCGTGGCGCCGTTGCGGAAGGTGAGCATCACCACCACGTGGTACGCGGCGTCGGGGGCGCCGGCCAGCGACGGGTACCCGGGGCTGAACGACACGAACCGGTTGTAGCTCACCGACGTGGCGCTGAAGCTGCCGGAGGCGTACGGGACGGGCGCCTCGGTGCGCAGCATCTCCGCGCCGGGGCCGACGCGCTCGAACGCGACCTCGATGCGCCAGTCACCCGTCAGGAACGGGATGATCGGGCCGTTGATGTTCCAGTCCAGGTGGATCGACCACGGGTCCTCCGTGCGGATCACGTTGGTCGGCACGTTGCCGGTGTCGTCGTGGATGTGGCCGGACAGGGTGCCGCCCGTGAGCAGGGGGCCGAGGGGCATGTCGACGGTGGCCATCGCCATCTCTCCTTGATCTGCGGGCCTGGGGCCCGCGGGGTTGATGGAACGCATGCTCCCGGGCGGCGATTACCGGGCGGTGACCGCGCGCTTACGGGGTGCGGGGCCCGCGCGTAAGCGTCAGCGGGCCACGTGCTGCCACGGATCGGTGTCGGTGTCGGCGAACGCCGACTCCACGCCGTCCGCGTGCAGGTGCCGGGCGAAGCCACGGAACCAGCGGCGCATCGCCAGGCGCTCCACCTGCGCATGGGGGACCCCGATGAGCGGCATGCCCTCCGCCCGGTCGTGGTCGTGGTACTTGAGGTCGCTGGTCACGAACACCTCGGCCTCCGCGGTCCGCGCATCGGCGATCATCGACGCCCCGGACCCCGTGCAGCACGCCACCCGGGAGACCTGCACCCCCGGGTCGCCGGAGTACGACACCGCACCGGGGAACTCCGCCGCGACACGGCGCACCAGCGCCTCCAGCCGCGCCGCGGGCACGATGCCCACCCGGCCCAGGCCCGCCGCGGGGTCGCCCGCCGCGGGGGCGAGGGGACGCACGTCCTGCAGGCCCAGCATGAGCGCCATCTGGTCGTTCAGCCCACCGGCCGCGGCGTCCAGGTTCGTGTGAGCGGCGACGACCGCGATGCGCTCCTCCGCGGCGGTGAGCACCAGCTCCCGGGCGGGCGCCGCGTCCGTGAGGGCGGCGATCGCCGGGAAGATGGGCGGGTGGTGCACCACGATCGTGTCGCAGCCCCGTTCGCGGGCCTCGTGCAGCACGTCGCCGCGCAGCTCCAGCGCCACCAGCACGCGCCGCACCGTCCGGTTGTGACGGCCCACGATGAGGCCGACGTTGTCCCAGTCCTCCGCGAGGTGGACGGGGGCGAGGCGGTCGATCAGCGCGACGAGCTGGGCGACGAACACCCGGCCATCACCTCACAGTCCGGGAAGCACCGTTCCCGGTCGCGGCGGCAGGGCGGTGAGCGGATCGTATGCGATGCCGTCCACCCGCACCTCGAAGTGCAGGTGCACCCCGGTGGCGCTGCCCGTGGCGCCCATGAGGCCCACGACGTCCCCGGAGGCCACCACCTGGCCCTCGGCGACGCGGATCGCGGACATGTGCGCGTAGCGGGTCTCGACGCCGTTGCCGTGGTCGATCTTCACGATGTCGCCGTAGCCGGACTGCCGCCCGGCGAAGCTCACGGTGCCCGCCAGCGCGGCCCGCTCGGGCGTGCCCTGGGCGTTGCTGATGTCGATGCCCTCGTGCATGCGGCCCCACCGCATGCCGAACGGCGACTCGAACCGGCCGGTGGTGGGCCACCGGTCCATCCGCACGCCCGGCGGGACCGTGGCGGTGACCTTGAGGGAGGCGATGCCCAGGGTCTGGATGCCGAGCCTGGCCAGCAGCCGCTGGTCCGCGACGCCCGTGACCGCCATGTGCAGGCGCTTCTGCTGCCGCAGCACCGCCCGCCGGGTGCCGGGCCCGTACGCGCCGTCCACCGCGATCCTCGCGCCGCGGCGGCGCAGCTCCCGCTGCAGGTCCCGCACCATCGGGCCGCGCGAGCCCAGCCTGAGCCGCACCGGCGTGGCGGCCGCCGTGGGGGCAGGGGCCGCGACGGTGTCACCCGTTCCGCTCGTCGTGGTGGGCGCGGGCGCCGAGGGCGCCTGCCCGGAGGTGCTCGTGGTGGTGCCGGGGATGTCCAGGCCCATGGCCGGGACGGCCGCCGTGAGCCCGAGGGCTGCGATGAGCACGGCGATGCGGAGGGTGGCGGTGCGCGGTGTCAGGGGGCCTCGTTCGTCGGGGTTACCCGGCCGCACCGGCGGCGGCCACGATCGGCCGCGGGCGGTGGCGTCGGGACACGGCGGCGACACTACGGCGTGCCCCGGACGGCTGACAACCCGTCAGATGTCCCCTCGAGCGGCGTGCCTGCGGGATCGACGCCGTCCCGACGGCGATGTCATCAAGATGTCAGGTGGTGGTGCCACGGTGCTCATCTGCGCACCACGATCCGCATCGACGACGCCCTGTACCGGTCGGTACGGCTCCGCGCGGCCCAGACGGGCCGCACGATCGGCGGGGTCATCGAGGACGCCCTTCGCACGGTCCTCGCGGACTCCCCGGCGTCCGCGCCCGACATCCGGCCGCTCCCGGTGTTCGGAGGCAGCGGGGTCATGCCCGGCGTGGACCTCGCCGACAATCGGCGTCTCACCGACCTGCTCGACGACGACACCCCGCTGGTTGCGCTGCGCTGACGTCAACATCCTTGTCTTCGCCCACCGGCCCGAGGCGCCACGCCACGTCGAGTACCGCACATGGCTCGAACGCGTCCGCTCCTGCGATGAGCCCCTCGGCCTGATTGACGTCGTCCTCTCCGGTTTCCTCCGTGTGGTGACGAATCCGCGCGTGTTCCGTGAACCGACGCCGCTGCCGGTCGCCCTGGACTTCCTGGGTGAGCTCCGGGCGGGGCCGTCGGCGATCCGCGTGGTGCCCGGGCAGCGCCACTGGCCGATCTTCGAACGGCTCTGCCGGGCGACGGAGGCGACGGGCGACGCGGTCCCCGACGCGTACCTCGCGGCGATCGCGATCGAGCAGGGCGCGACGTGGTTCAGCGCGGACCGGGGGTTCTCGAGGTACCCGGGTCTCCGGTGGCGCCACCCGCTTCCCGAGCACGCGGCGGGCTGACCCGGAGTCCGGCGGGAAGCGCGGGCCTCCGACACGTAGGGTGTGCGGCCCGCGCCGCCCCGAGGCGCCCGGCCATCCCGACCCCTTGGACGACGTGGACGACACACCCGACGGCTTCGCAGCGCTCGGCCTGCGGCCCGAGACCCTCGCGGCCCTGGAGGACCTCGGCTACGAGGAGCCGACGCCCATCCAGATGCAGGCCATCCCCCCGCTCATCGCCGGACGCGACCTGGTGGGCCAGGCCGCGACGGGCACCGGGAAGACCGCCGCGTTTGCCCTCCCGGCGCTCGAGCACGTCGACGCCGGGACCCGCGGCCGGGACGTGACGCCCGTGGCACTGGTGCGGGTGCCCACGCGGGAGCTCGCCATGCAGGTGAGCGAGGCGGTGTTCAAGTACGGCGCGCGGATGGGCGTGCGGGCGGTCCCCATCTACGGCGGGCAGCCCATCGGCCGCCAGCTGCAGTTGCTGGACCGCGGGGTCCACGTGGTGGTCGCCACGCCGGGCCGCGCGGTGGACCACATCGGGCGGGGCTCCCTGCCCCTCGACGGCGTGCGCGTCGTGGTGCTCGACGAGGCCGACGAGATGCTCGACATGGGCTTCGCCGACGACATCGAGACGATCCTCGGCGCCACCCCGGAGCACCGCCAGACCGTCCTGTTCTCCGCGACGCTGCCGCCCCGCATCAACGCGATCGCCCGGCGGTACCAGCGGGACCCGGTGCGCATCGAGATCGGCAAGGCCGGTGCGAAGGCCGGGAAGGCCCTGGTGCACCAGCGCGCCTACGTGGTGGAGCGCGCCCACAAGCCCGCGGCCCTCGCCCGCATCCTGGACGTCGAGTCCCCCGGGGCCACCGTGGTGTTCTGCCGCACCCGCGGGGAGGTGGACCAGCTCACCGCCACCATGAACGGCCGGGGGTACCGCGCGGAGGCCCTGCACGGCGGCATGGACCAGGCCGCCCGCGAGCGGGTGATCGCGCGGCTGCGGGACGGCACCGCCGAGCTGCTCATCGCGACGGACGTCGCGGCCCGCGGCCTGGACATCGACGTGCTCACCCACGTGGTGAACTACGACGTCCCGTCGGCCGCCGA
Organism: Thermoleophilia bacterium; assembly: GCA_020848615.1. Lineage (GTDB taxonomy): Bacteria > Actinomycetota > Thermoleophilia > Miltoncostaeales > Miltoncostaeaceae. Next base: position 74,224 of record JADLHW010000097.1, on the reverse strand, counting down.
GAGCTACGTGCACCGCATCGGGCGCGTGGGGCGCGCGGGGCGGGAGGGCGTCGCCATCACCCTCGCCGAGCCGCGGGAGCAGCGGCAGCTGGCGAACATCGAGCGCCTCACCCGCCAGCCCATCGCCACCCAGCGCGTGCCCAGCGTGGCGGACCTGCGGGCCCGCCGCCTGGAGCAGACCGTCGACGCCCTGCGCGTGTCGCTCACCGCCGACGACCTCGCCGATCACAGCGAGATCCTGGGGCGGCTCACCGGGGAGCACAACGAGCGCACCGTCGCCCTCGCCGCGATCCGCCTGGTGCACCAGGCCGGCGGCGGCACCACCGACGAGGTCGAGATCCCCGAGGCCGCCACCCGGTTCGAGCGCCGGCCCCGCACCGCCCGGCCCCAGGACGGCCGGGCCCCCGCCCGGCCCTCCGGCCGTCCACAGGACCGTCCCCGCGGCGGCGGGCAGGAGCCCACCGGCTACCTGTTCGTCGGCATGGGCCGCAAGGCGGGCGTGCGCCCCGGCGACCTGGTGGGCGCGATCGCGAACGAGAGCGGCCTGGAGGGCCGGCAGATCGGCCCCATCCGCATCGCCGAGAACTTCAGCGTCGTGGGGGTCCCCGAGGCGGTGATCGAGAACGTCATCGCGGTGATGCGCGGGTCCGTGATCCGCGGCAAGCGCACCACCATCCGCCGCTACACCGACTGACCGCCGCCGCGGGTGACGGCGCGCCGGGGTGGGGGGTCGGCGCGATCCGGGTGGGCGCCCCGGGCTGACACGCACCGCGGTTCCCGGCCGGCCACGGGCGGTGGCCGGCCGGGACGCGGAGCGATCTCAGGCCGTGGCGGCGGCCACCGCCCGGTCGACGAGGTGCGCGGGCACCTCCTCGTAGCGGGCGAACTCCATCGTGTACTCGCCCTGCCCGCCGGTCATGGCGCGCAGGTCCGGCGCGTAGGAGAGCATCTCCGACATGGGGACCTCGGCGCGCACGACCTCGAGGTCGCCGATGACCTCCATGCCCAGGGGATGCCCGCGCCGGCCCGACAGGTCGCCCATCACGTCGCCGACGGACTCCTTCGGCACGGTGACCGACACGGTCATGATGGGCTCCAGCAGCACCGGGTGGGCCTTGGCGAGGGCGGCCTTCATGCCGAGCTGCCCGGCGATCTTGAACGCCATCTCCGATGAGTCGACGGCGTGGTACTTGCCGTCGTACACGGTGACGCGCACGTCCACGACCGGGTAGCCGCCCAGCTCACCGCGCTGCATCGCCTCGATCACGCCCTTCTCGACCGCGGGGATGTAGGACCGCGGGATCGCGCCGCCGACGATCTTGTCGACGAACTCGAACCCGGCGCCGTGCGGCAGGGGCTCCACCCTGAGCCAGCAGTCCGCGAACTGCCCGCGGCCGCCGGTCTGCTTCTTGTGCTTCCCCTCGGCCTTCGCCTCGGCGGTGATGGTCTCCTTGTACGGCACGTGCGGCGGGTGCAGCTCGAACCCGACGCCGAACCGGCGCATGAGGCGCTCCCCCACCACCTCCACGTGCAGCTGCGACAGGCCGCCGACGATGAGGTCACCGGTCTGCTCGTCACGGTGCACGTCGAGGGTCGGGTCCTCGTCGCAGAGGCGCCGGAGGGACTGGTACAGCTTGTCCTCGTCGCCGCCGTCGGCGGCGGTCACCGCGAAGCTCATCACCGCGGGCGGAAGCGTCACGCCCGCCATGGACGGCACGGGGCCGCCGGTGACCAGCACGTGGCCCGTGCACAGCTCCTTCAGCTTCGCGACGGCGCCGATGTCGCCCGGGCCGATCGCCGTGAGGCCCTGGTGGTCCTTGCCCAGCAGGGTGAACAGCTGGCCCACGCGTTCCTTGGTGCCGCCCGTCCCGGCCGCATGGCTGTCGGACGGCAGCACGCCGGTGAAGCTCCGCAGCAGGTTGATGCGGCCGCTGAACTGGTCGGCGAGGGTCTTGAAGCAGTAGACGACGGCGGGGCCGTCCTCGGCGCAGGACACCGCAACCGGGGTGCCGTCCGCGCCCGTCAGGGTGCGCGGCGAGGCCTCCAGCGGCGACGGGAGGGCCTCGATGATGAGGTCGAGGACGCGGTCGGCGCCCAGGCCGCGGTCGGACGCGGCGCACACCACGGGGAACAGGCGTCCCTCGCGCACGCCGGCGCGGATCGCGGCGATGAGCTCGTCCGTGGAGATCTCCTCGCCGGACAGGTACTTCTCGATGAGCTCGTCGTCGGTCTCGGCGACGGACTCCACCATCGCGTCGCGGGCGGCGCGCGCGGCGTCCGCGAGGTCCGCCGGCACGGGGCCGGGGGTCCCGGTCGCGCCGCCGTCGTACGTGCTGGCCGTCATGGACACCAGGCTCACGACACCGGAGATGTCGTGCTCGGCGCCGATGGGCATCTGCAGGGCGACGCAACCCGGCGCCATCTCGCGCAGCGCGGCGATCGCCTCGTCGAAGCTTGCGCGCTCGCGGTCGAGCATGTTCACGACCACCGCTCGCGGCAGTCCGAGCTCTTCGCACCGCTGCCACAGGCGGCGGGTCTGCAGCTCGACGCCGGACGCCGCGTTCACGACCATGAGGGCCGCGTCGACGGCGGGTAGGACGGACAGGGTGTCCGCATGGAACGAGGGCTCACCCGGGGTGTCGAGGAGGTTCACCTTCACGCCCTGCCAGCGGGCGTTCGTGAGCGCGGCGGAGATGGACATCCCCCGGCGCTTCTCCTCCTCTTCATAGTCCGCGACGGTGGTCCCGGCGGGTACTTGGCCACGCCGGTTGGTCCCTCCGGCGGCGAAGAGCATCGCCTCGACGAGGCTTGTCTTGCCGCTGCCGCGGTGCCCCAGGACGGCCACGTTGCGGAGCTTGTCAGGGCTCTCGTGGGCCATCTTCGTGCCTTTCGTCACGTTGGGTCGGGAGCCAAGGGTACCCTCGATCCCGCCCCCCGCGCGAGGGGCACTTCAACCACGTCCGCTGCGGCCGCGCCCCGTGGGGCTGCGGGGGGCCCGCAGCGCGGCCTATGCGGCCTCGCCGTCCCCCTGCATGCGGCCCTTGAGCCGGAGGATGGCCTTCGTGTGGAGCTGGCTGACGCGGCTCTCGGTGACGCCCAGCACCTCCCCCATCTCACGGAGGGTGAGCTGGTCGTAGTAGTAGAGGGCGATCACGATCTTCTCCCGCTCCGGCAGGCGGGCGATTGCGTCGGCCAGGGTGTCGCGCAGCTCGGTGATGTCGAGGAGTGCGGCGGGATCGGACATGCGCTGGTCGCCGATGGTGTCGATGAGCGCCAGCGGCTCGCCGCCGGAGTTCACGTTCCACATCTCGTCGAGCGCCACGATGGAGCTGTTGGAGATCTGGGTGATGGCGGCCTGGAACTCGTCCATCTCCATGCCGAGGGCCGCGGCGAGCTCCTCGTCGGTGGGGACCCGCTGCAGCTTGTGCTCGAGCTCCGCGGCCTTCTGCTCGATCTGCCGGGCACGGGCCCGCACGGACCGCGGCACCCAGTCCAGCGACCGGAGCTCGTCGATGATGGCGCCCTTGATGCGGGCGACGGCGTACGTCTCGAACTTCACCTGGCGGCCGGGGTCGAACCGGTCGACCGCGCCGATGAGCCCCATGAGGCCGTACGAGATGAGGTCCTTCTCCTCCACGTGCGCGGGCAGGGCGCTGCTCATGCGGCCCGCGACGTACTTCACCAGTGGGGCGTACGTGAGGATGAGGCGTTCCTTGGCGCCGTTGTCGGCGTGCGCCTTGAAACGGCGCCACAGCATGCGCAGTTCCTCATCACCCTGGGCTGCGCCCCCTGCGGCTGACTGGATGTCCCAGCTCACGCGGCTCCCCGCTCGGCAAAACGACCGTGGGAGTCTAGCGGTCCGTCCCGGCGTTCCCCGAATCCCGCTCCGCCGCGTGGGCGCGGAGCAGGTACACGAGGTCCGCCACGGCCGCCACGCGCAGCGCGCCGAGGGCTCCCAGCACGCCGGCGAGCGGCACGTCGCCCCGCGTGAGGATGAGCAGGATCACCATGTTCCCGGCGAGCCACACGAAGCCCCGCGCGATCATCTGCGCGTAGATGTGGCCCACGCCGGGCACCGCGACGTTCAGCACAACCGCCAGCAGCCAGAACAGGCGCCCGCTGCGGGGCGGCGGCACGGGCGGACGCCGGCCGGTCACACCGTCACCTCCTGGTCCTGCAGGGCCCAGTGCACGGGCATCGCGGCCCGCGACCGGGCGAGGGCGAGCGCCGCGTCGCGGTCATGCTCCGGGTAGCAGTGGGTGAGCAGCAGGCGCCGGACGCCGGCGCTGTTGGCGATGGCGGCGGCCTGCGCCGCGTCGAGGTGCGCCTGGCGGTCGGGCACCGGGTCGGCCCCCGAGGAGCACTCGGCCAGCAGCAGGTCCGCGTCGCGGGCGAGCTCGGGCAGCTCGCCGCACGGCGCGCAGTCCGCGCCGTACACCAGGGACCGCCCGTCCAGGTCGAGTCGCACCGCGTAGGTGGGCTTCAGGTGCGGCACCTCCCGGTACCGCAGCGCCAGGCCGCCGCCCAGGTCGTGCTCGCCGCGGTCCCCGGCGAACGCCTCGAACGCGAAGGCGCGGTCCCAGCCGTCCTCACCGCCGAACCGCACCATGTGCTCCCGCGTGCCCTCCGGGGCGAGGATCCGCAGGCGATGCCCGGCCCCCGGTCCCCACGCCATGTAGATGCGCAGGGACAGCAGGTCGATGCAGTGGTCGGGGTGCAGGTGGGAGATCACCAGGAGCTCCAGGTCCTGGGGGGCGAGATGGGCCTGCAGGCGGTTCAGCGCCCCAGCGCCGAGGTCCAGGCAGATCGCCCGTCCCGCGGCGCGCACCAGGTAGCAGCTCTGCGCCTCCCCGGTCCGTGCGTAGGCGGGGCCCACCCCCACGGGGGTGAGCGTGAGCGGTGCCGCGGTCACCCCGGGGAGTCTGCCGCATCGGCGGGCACCGGACGCCGGGAGGTGGCCACCCACGACCCCGCCGCGATGAGCGCCATGCCGGCCAGCATCGCCGCGGTGAGCGGCTCGTCGAGCACCAGCACGCCGGCGATGACCGCAACCACGGGGTTCACGTACGTGATGAGGATGGCGCGCACCCCGCCGATCTCGGCGATGAGCCCCATGTAGAGCACCAGGGCCAGCGCCGTGCAGCCCAGCCCCAGCCCCACCAGCGACCACAGCACCTTCCCGGAGGGAACCTCCGCGGGCAGGCTCGCCGCGGCGAACGGCAGCGTCATCGCCGCCGCCGCGGCGCACACCATCGCCATCATCCCCGTGGCCGGCAGGTCGCTGAACCGCACGCGCATCCAGATGACCGCCACCGCGTAGCAGGCGACGGCGCCGAGGATCATCGCCACACCCGCCAGGGCGTCCCGGTCCCCGCCGAGGTCGACGCCCACCAGCATCGCCACGCCCCCCAGTCCCAGGACCATGCCCCCCAGGTTCCAGGGCCCCACGCGATCGTGCCCGGTGAGCGCCCCCACGCCGGCGGCCATGAACGGGCCCGTGGCGATGACGATCGCGGTGAGCGAGGAGCTCACGTGGCGTTCCCCGGCGGAGATCAGCGTGAACGGCACGGCGATCTCCAGCGCCGCGAGGCCCAGCAGCTCGGGCCACCGGTGGCGGACGGCGGCGAGGGCCCCGGTGGCGGCCGCCAGCGGCACCAGCACGGCGGCGGCGAGCAGCGTCCTGGCGGCGACCACGCCCACCGGCGACACCTCCTCCACCGCGACCTTGATCATGAGGTACGGCACGCCCCACAGCACGGAGACGGCCGCGAACAGCGCCCAGGCTCGCGGACTCACCGACGCAGGGTACGCCCGCCGCGCCGGGGCCGTGGTATACCCGCGGTCATGCCTCGCCCTTCCATCCGCCGGGTCGCGGTCCTGGTCGCCGCCGCCGCGGCGCTCGTACCGGCCGCGGGCTGCGGCGGCGGAGGCGACTCCGGTCCCGACCGCACCGAGGGCCTGTCGCCCGACCAGCTGGTGCAGCGCACGGCGGACGCCGCGCAGGGGCTCAAGAGCTTCCGGCTGGACTTCGAGGGCACCGCGCAGACCGACCTGGCGCCCGCGGCGCTGGAGGGCGCGGGCACCGCCGGCCTGGCGCTGCGGGGGCCCATCCCGTTCAGCGGCGCCGGCCCGGTCATCCCGCCCGACCGCTTCGCGTTCGACGTCACGGCGGAGCTGAGCCGCCTGCCGGTGCAGGCGAACCTCACCCGCGCCGGCGACGGGCTGTACCTGTCCGCCCTGGGCCGGGACTTCCAGGTGCAGGTGCCGGCGGCCACGGTGCGTGAGCTGGACGCGCGGGCCGTATTCCCCACCCTCGCCGGCTGGATCTCCGACCCGCGCAGGGACGGCGAGGAGGACGTGGACGGCTCGGACACGGTCCGCCTGGTGGGCGGGGTGGACGCCCGCGCCGCCGCCGGCGACCTCGGCACCGTCCTGCAGGCCGCGCCGGGGCTGCTGGGCGGCGACGCCCCCTCCGCCGCGGACCTGCAGCGCACCGCCGCCCGCCTGCAGCGCGCCCTGGGCGACAGCACCGTGACGATGTGGGTGCGGAAGTCCGACCTGCTGCCCGCCCGCCTGCGCGTGCAGCTGGACCTGCCGGACGGCTCCGCCCTGTCGCCCCAGCTGCGGTCCGCGAGCCTCGACCTGGTGCTCGAGCTGTCCGACTACGACGCCGACCTCCAGGTGACCGCGCCGCAGGGCGCCTCGCCGCTGGACCTGGACAACCTGCAGGGCCTGCTGGGCGGTTAGCCCTCCCCCGCCTCCAGGCGCCGCAGCACCTCGACGTTGCGGACGTCGAAGTCCTCGGTGCCCTCCGGCGCCTCCAGGAACGCCGCGACGATCTCCCTGCCAAGGGGCTCGCCGGTGACCCGCAGCGACAGGGCCAGCACGTTGGCGTGGTTGTAGCGCCGCGCCATGCGGGCGGTCTCGGGGTCGCCGCACAGGGCGGCCCGCGCCCCGTCCACCTTGTTCGCCGCGATCGACGCGCCCGTGCCCGACCAGCACATCACCACGCCGCGGTCCGCCTCCCCCCGCGCCACGCGCCGCGCGACCTCCGCCGAGGTCTCCGCCCACTCCAGCGCCCCGCCGGCGAGGGGCCCCACGGCGGTGACCGCGTGGCCCAGGCGGTCCAGCTCGTCCACGACGGCGGTCGCCAGGGGCGTGACCTCGTCGGAACCCACCGCGATCCTCATGGCCCTTCCTCCGGGAGTCCTGGCGGGGCGGTGTTGGCTAGTCTGGCAGGCATGGTGATCAAGGGCGGGACCTTCGGCCCGGTCGCCACCAACACCTACGTCGTGTTCGAGGAACAGGGCGGCGAGGCGCTGGTGATCGACCCCGCGGCCGGCAGCGAGCGGTGGGTGCAGCACACCCTGGAGGCCAACGGCCTCACCCCCCTGGCCGTGCTGGCCACGCACGGGCACTGGGACCACGTCGTGGAGTGCCACGTGTGGGACCGGCGCGGCGTGCCGGTCTGGGCCGGCATCGGGGACGAGGACTGGATGCGGGCCCCCGCGCCGTTCAACCCCGCGCTGTTCGGGAACCCGCCGCCCACCCCGGGGGTGGAGCTCGCCCGCGTCCTGCACGAGGGGGACGTGGTGGAGCTGGGGAACCTCCGGCTGCGGATGCTGCACACGCCCGGCCACTCCCCCGGCTGCTACGTGGCGTGGGAGGAGACCGCGGGCGAGGCGATCGTGGGGGACCTGGTGTTCGCGCAGGGCATCGGCCGCACCGACTTCCCGGGCAGCAGCCATCACCACATGCTCAAGAGCCTGCACCGGGTGTTCGACGAGCTGCCCAAGGACACGCGGATCTACCCGGGTCACGGCCCGTGGGGCGTCACCATCGAGGACGCGGAGCCGTGGGCCAGGATGTTCATGTGAGCGTGACCCGCGAGCAGGTGATGGCGGCCCTCGAGGCCGTCGAGGACCCGGAGCTGCGGCGCGGCATCGTGGCGCTGGGCATGGTGGGCGAGGTCGCCGTGGACGGCGGCCGCGTGGCGGTGGCGGTGAAGCTCACCGTCGCCGGCTGCCCGTTGAAGGCCGAGATCCAGCGGCGGGTCACCGCCGCCGTGGAGGCCCTGTCCGGGGTGGAGACCATCCACGTCACCCTCGGCACCATGACCGACGAGGAGCGCCTGGGGCTGCGCACGTCGGTGGGCGGCGGCCCCGGCCGGCCGTCCCCGTTCACCGAGGGGTCCCGCACGCGGGTCATCGGCGTCGCCTCCGGGAAGGGCGGGGTCGGGAAGTCCAGCATCACCGCGAACCTCGCGATGGCGCTCGCCGGCCGCGGGCACTCCGTCGCGCTGCTGGACGCCGACGTGTACGGCTACTCCATCCCCCGCATGATGGGCGTCCAGCGGCCCGCGGTGATGATGGATGACCTCATCATCCCGGTGGAGTCCCACGGCGTGCGGATCATGAGCATCGGGTTCCTCACCGAGGAGGACTCCCCCGTCATCTGGCGCGGGCCGATGCTCCACAAGGCCCTCACCTCGTTCGTGACCGACACGTTCTGGGACGACCCGGACTACCTGCTGGTGGACCTCCCGCCGGGCACCGGCGACGTGTCCCTGTCGATCGCCCAGCTGCTGCCCACCGCGACGCTGGTGATCGTCACGACCCCGCAGATGGCGGCCCAGCGCGTCGCCCGCCGGGCGGCGGCCATGGCCCAGCGCGTCGACCTCCCCGTCGCCGGCGTCATCGAGAACATGAGCTGGTTCGTCGCGCCCGACACCGGCACCCGGTACGAGGTGTTCTCCGGCGGCGGCGGGCCGTCCCTGGCCGCCGAGCTGGGTGTGCCCCTGCTGGGCCAGATCCCCCTGGAGTCCGCGGTCGCCATCGCCGGCGACGAGGGCCTCCCCGTCGTCACCGCCCGGCCGGACTCCCCCGCAGCCCAGGCCCTCGCCCGCGCCGCGACCCTGCTGGAGCGGGCCGTCCCGGTGGGCGCCGCCCCCCAGGGCGTCCCCGCGGGCTGACCACCGCGGGGAGCCCCGCCGGGGTCAGCCGCGACAGGGGGCGAGCAGGCGCACCGGGCCGGCGGAGGGCTTGGGAAGCTCGCCGCCGAACGCGGACGTGGCGCCGGCGAAGATCGCCCCGGCGAGCTGGAGCTGCACGCGGGGGCTGCGGCCCGTGATGCGGACCTCGACGCCGCCGGTGAACACCGACACGCCGTGACCGCGGAAGCCCGCCGGGACGCCGCGGATGCGACGCACGCCGGTGAGCGGCGGGATGCCCTCCGCGGACGCGGCGGGGCAGACGCGCCGGGTGATCACGCGCACCGGGGCGGCGCGGCCCTGACGGTACGTCGCGATCGTCCGGGCGCCGTCGGCGCGGAGCGTGCGCAGGTCGCCGACGCCCGAGTACCCGCCCAGCCAGTACGCCGGGAACGCGGTGAACGCCACGAACGCCCGGGAGGAGAGGTTCGAATGCCGGGCGTCGAGGCCCGGCGGGTCGGGGACGTACAGGTCGTCCTCGGTGACCGCCTCGCGGCGGCCGAGCTCCCGGTCGCCCGAGGCGAGGCTGGTGGTGAGGGCGCCGCCGTCCCCCCGGCTCGCGAACACCAGGTAGCGCTTCCCGCGGGTGAACTCGACGCCGCAGGCGGCGCTGCTGCCGGTGGTCGTGACCTTCAGGGGGCCCGCGAGGGTCGCGCCCTCGAAACCGCGCAGGATGGTGTCGACGCGCAGCGTGTAGGTGCGCGGGTCCATCCCCCCGCTGGGGCCGGTGTCGCGGGTCACCGTCGCGGCGACCGCGACGTCGGAGTCGATGGGCGCCCCGGGGACGGGCGCGGCGATGGAGCAGGGCAGCGCGGGGACCGCGACGGCCCCCAGGACGGCGGGAACGGCGACGAGCAGGCTGCGGCGCATGATGCCTCCGGCGGGCGGGTCGGGTCTGCCTCGGGGTCCGTCGCCGCCCGCCCATCCGTCACGGACGGCCGGCGACGGGTCCCCGCGGCCTCAGCGGCGGGTCACGGTGATCACGGGCGAGCCGTCGCCCTGACGGATGCCGTCGCCGCCCCAGTGGGCGACGAACGTGGTGGTCCTCGTGACTCGGTAGCTCAGCGAGAACGTCCCGCCGGAGGACACCACCGCGGTGCGCACCGGCAGGCCGGAGGCCGTCACCACCACGCGCTCCCCGCCGAGGGCGGGGCGCAGGCGCCCGGTGAGCACCACGTTCGCCCGCCGCCGGAACGTGCGCGCCGACGGGGTGAGGCCCACGACGCTCGGGGTGCCGGTCGCACCGCCGGTGGCGCTCGTGAACAGCGCGCCCTGCCCGCCCAGCAGCAGGTCGACCGGCGAACCGGTCGCGCCGGCCGCGATGCCCGGCTGCGCGACGAGCTGCGGCGTCCAGGTGGCGCCCCCGTCCACGGTGCGCAGCACCCATCCCCCGGGCACCAGCGGATCGAAGCCGTACTCGGACACCAGCACGTAGCCGCGCCGGGCGGAGCTGAACGCCAGCCCGGTCGCCTGCCGCAGCGAGTTGCCGGGCAGGGACGCCGTCACGTCCTTCCAGCGGCGGCCGAGGTTCGCCGTGAGGTACAGGCGGTCGTTCACGCCCAGCACCCAGCACGCCCCGCCGGCGGTGCAGGAGATCCGGTCGATCGCGACGGCCCTGCCCTTCGCCACCGGCCGCGGGACGCCCTTCCAGGCGGTGCGCCCGTTCAGCGAGACGAGGATGCGGGTGCGCCCGGCGACCACGGCGCCGCGCCGCACGGCGAACACCCACCGCAGGTCCCGGGCCCTGGTGACCACCGGCTCGGCGACGCGGTCGAACAACTGCCCGTCGCGGGACACCCGGATGTCGCCGGGGCCCACCAGCAGCACCCGCCTGGCGTCGAGCGCCAGGAGGTCCGTGAGGCCGGCGGGGTTCGGGCCGGGATCCAGGACCTGCCAGGTCTGCCCCGTGGTGACCGTCTTCCAGATCCCGGCGGCCGCGTCGATCGCGTATCCGACGTCGCGGTTCGCGTAGCGGGCGGCGCGGATCGCCGCCGAGGTCGGGACGCTGCCCGTGGTCCAGGTCACCCCGGCGTCGCCGCTGCTCACCAGCAGGCCGCGATCGCCCCACGCGAGGATCCCCTGGGCGAAGGAGGCCACGCCCAGGAGCCCCGTCCCGGCGCGGGCGCCGACCGGCCGCCAGGTGAGCCCCGCGTCGTCGGACAGCACGGTCGTCCCGCCGTCGCCGACGGCCACCGCCCGCGTCGCGGACGCGAACGCCACGCCGCGCAGCGGGGTGCCGGAGGGCGTCACCTGCGACCAGCTCGCCCCGCCGTCGGCGGTGCGCAGCAGCGCGGCCCCGTCGGTCGTCGCCAGGCACACGGTGGCGCTCGCGCACCGGACGCGCGACAGGTCCATGCGGCCGATGTCGGCCGCGCCGGCGGGCGGCACCGCCGGCGTCCACGACGCGCCGCCGTCGGCGGTGGTGAGCACCCGCCCGGCATTCCCCACCGCGAGCCCGGTCGTCGCGGTCGACATCGTGATCGAGCGGATGGGCTGGAACGGCACGGCGTTGGGGAGCGGCGGGTTCGGCGGGCTCACCGCCGTCCACGAGTTGCCGCCGTCGGTGGAGCGATGGACGCGCGTGCCGACACCGGCCAGGAGCGTGGTCGGCGAGACCGCGACCAGGTCGCCGACCTGGTCGGTGCCGGACGCCGCCGGTGACCCGGGCAGCGGGGTGCGCCTCGCGTAGGTGCGGCCCCCGTCGGCCGTGGCCAGCACCGTCCCGTCCGACAGCAGGATGTGCCCGTTGGCGGCGTCGGCGAAGGCCGTCGCGACCACGGTGGCCGGGCAGGCGGACTCCGCGCCGCCGAAGGTGACGCGCGTGACGCTCGTGCCGTCGTCGGTCCTGCGCACCGCGCACTCCCCGCCCGCGACGGCGACCAGCGGGCCGACCTGCCGCACCTCGTCCAGGCGGGCGGTCGTGCCGGATGCAAGGCCGGTCCACGTGGCACCGCCGTCGGTGCTGCGCAGCATCGTGCCGAAGGCCCCCACCGCGTACCCGGTGTCGCCGGAGAACGCGACGTCGGTGAGGTCGTGGCCCTGCGGTGTCGGCGTCGACCAGTTCCAGCCGGAGTGCCCGGTGCCGGCGGCGACGGCGGCGACGGGGACGGCGAGCAGGGCCAGCACGCTCGCGGGCAGCACACGGGGGGTCGTTCCCATCGGGCACCTCGGGGCGGGATCGGTGGTGTTCGCGGAGTCATCCGATCCTAGGAGATCGCGGGGCCGTCGCCGCACGACGTCACGCCCGGAACGTTTCAGGTCCTCAACGGGGGTCCATGGTCACTCTTTGCCCGGGGGACCGACGACCGATGGATGACGCGGTAGATTTCCCGGGCGCCGCCGCCCGGCGAGCGACGGTCTGTCTCACCCCCCTTGGAGGAACCCGAGTTATGGCCTACGTGATCACCGAGCCGTGCATCGGCACCAAGGACACCTCGTGTGCCGACGTCTGCCCGGTCGACTGCATCCACCCCGCCGCGGGTGAGGAGAACTTCGAGCAGGCCACCATGCTGTACATCGACCCGGCCGAGTGCATCGACTGCGACGCCTGTGTCGAGGCCTGCCCCGTGGACGCCACCATGGCCGAGGACGACGTGCCGGAGCAGTGGGACGCCTTCAAGGAGATCAACCGCGCCTACTTCGAGCAGGGCCACGCGGCCGGCGAGAAGATGGTGGCCGACTTCCTGGCCGCCAAGAGCTGACCCCTCCCGCGGGGCGCCGCCCGGCGGCGCCCCGTCACATCACCGGCGAGGCGTGGTGCACGACCATCCGCCAGCCGCCGGGACCGAGGACGAACACGTTCGTGGCCACCAGGTCCGCCCTGGTGCCGCCGCCATGGCCGTGCGTCGCGAACCGCTCCATGCAGACCACGGTCGCGACAGGGTCCTCGTAGGTCACGCTCACGATGTCGGGGTGGACGGTGAACCCGTCGGCGTCACCGTCGATGAGCCCCTCCCATGAGGTCCGCACCAGGTCGTGGCCGCACAGCGGGGTCCCGCCGGGGTGGATGCACGCGACGTCGCCGGCGTCCGCCCAGCACGCCATGAGGGCGTCCAGGTCACGACGGGCGAACGCGTCGTAGAACGCCTGGTTGGCGGCGACCACCTGGCCGCGCACCGCCTCGCTGATCACCCCTCGCCCCCTCGCTCGTGAGGCGCGGAGCCTAGCGGCACGCGGCCGCACCCCGGGCGTGCCGCTCAGCCCACCGCCGACGGGTTCACGATGAGGTACGCCAGGATCGCGGCGGCGGCGGCCGCGCCGACCACGAAGGCCGCGGCGATGAGCACGCCCACCTGGCGCCGGTCGATCGCGACGATCGAGGTGATCGCCAGCCGCGGGCTGAACCGCCTGCCGCCCGTGCGGCGCCGCACGAACGCGAGCCCCCCGATCCCGGCGGCGCCGAGCAGGGCGAGCCCGGCGAGGATCGTCGTGCCGCCTCCGGGGCCGATGCCGTCGCCCACGGCCTGCGCCGGCGCGGGCCGGGCGCGGACGGCCTCCACGAGGTTCGCGACCTGCTGGTCCACGGCGTCCACGCCCGACGCCGTGGCGTCGCGCACCGTCTGGGAGCGGCGGCGCAGCAGGGCCGCCTGACGGCGCTCCCGGCGTGCGACGGCGGCCCGGCGCTCCCGGGCCCTGCGCGCCGCCGCCTCCCTGCGGGCCTTCGCGCGTGCCGCGGCACGGGCCGCCGCGACCTGCGCCGCGGTGGGGCCGGTGGGGCCGGTGGCGGCCGGCGCCGGCCGCGGCGTGGACGACGGCAGGTGGCGCGGGGCCGGCGCGGGCGACGGGGTCGCGGGCAGCGGATCGGGCGTCGCCGCGGGCGCGGGGGCGGAGTCGGGCACCGGCGGCAGGTCCGGGCCGCCGCCCTGGGCGGCTGCGAGGACCGGGACCGCCAGCAGTGCGAGGGTGATCGCCAGGATCAGCTGGACCAGACGGCGCGGCACGCGGCCGATGCTAGCGCGACCCGCAATCCGCACCTCCACCCGTTCGGCGGGGTTCGGTGCCGCCCCTCAGGCCAGGGCGGCGCCCTGCGCGGCCTGTGCGGCCGCGCGGCACAGGGCCTGGGCGGCCTTCCGTGCGGCCGCCGCCCCGGGACCGGGCCCGTGGAGCTCCACCGCGCGCGCCAGCGCCGCGGCGGCGGACACGTACGGCCCGGGCGGGAGCCCGGCCGCGGCGCGGGCCGCCTGCGCGAGCAGCGGCCCGGCGACCGGGTCGCGCCGCACCAGGGCCATCTCGACCGCCCCCAGCGCCGCCACCAGGCGCACGGCCTCGGACCGGGTCACGCCGGCTCCCCCAGCAGGGCCAACAGGTTCCCGCCGAGCACGCCCGCCACCTCGGACGGGCTCCAGCCCGCCACCCGGGCGGCGAGCGCGACCAGCTGCAGCGCCGTGCCGTGCTCCCCGTAGGGGCGGTCGCTGCCCCACACCAGGCGGCCGGGGGGCAGCTCCACCAGGTCGGGCAGTGCCGCCAGGGACGTGTCGAACCACACGCCGGGGTGCCCGGCGAACGCCTCGCGCACCGCCCTGGCGTCCCCCCGCGCCCCGTGGGCGAGGATGAGCCGCGCCCCGGGCACCGCGGCGGCGAGGTCGCGAAACGGGCCGGCCAGGCGGCGGGCCCCGAAGCCCGCGTGGAACAGCACGGGCCAGCCCAGCGCGGTGGCGGCGGCGACGCACGCGACGCATTCCGGCGATTCCGGCGCGAACCCCTGGGCCACCGGGTGCAGCTTCAGCCCCCGGGCGCCCCCGGCCGCCGCCCGGTCGACGGCCGCCGCCCAGCCGGCCCGGGGATCGGCGCGGCAGACCGGCACGATGCGGCCGGGGTGCGCCGCGGCGGCCGCCAGCACCGCGTCGTTGGCGACCGTGAACGACCCGTCGTCCCCCGGTTCGTTCGCGGGGAACGCCACGGCCCCGGCCACCCCCCAGCGGTCCATGTCGGCGACCAGTCCCGCGGTGTCCAGCGCGTGACCGTCCGCGTCGCGGCCCAGGTGCGTGTGGGCGTCCCACCGTGGCCCGGCGGGGAGCGCGAACCCGTCCAGCAGGCCGTCCTCCAGCGCGGCGAGGGCCGCCGCGTCGGCACCGGCCGCCACCAGGGCCGCGGCGTCCTCGCCCCACACGCGGGTCATACCGGCAGCGCGTCGGCCTCGAACGCCGTGATCGCGCGGGCCAGGGCGTCCGGTACGCGGGTGGGCCGCCGGTCCCGGTCGCCGGAGATGCCGGCCACCCACGATCGACGCCTCGCAGCGCACGGTCCCTCGTCGAACCGGGCCACGAACAGGTGGCCCTCCGGCCCCAGCGGCGGGATCCCCAGGTGGCGGCGGTACGCCACGACGCCCCGGTCCAGGTGGTGCGGGTACCGGGCGTGGTGGACGACGGCGCCCTGGTCGGTGTCGGAGATCTCCACCCGGGTGCGCAGCCGGGAGCTGAATGGCGGCCGGTTGGCGTCCGGCGCGCCGGCGGTCACGACCTCGCCGTCCACGGCCGTGAGGCTACCCCACCGGGGGGCGCCGGGCCCCTCTGATACCCTCGCCGCGATGACGGCACGCGGCGGCAAGAAGCGCACGGGGGGCCGGCGGGCGAACTACGCGCCCACGGTCGACCAGGTGGGGTACCGCAAGTTCCTGCCCGCGGGATGGGCGAACTGGCTGGGCTTCGCCCTGTTCCTGTTCGTCGGCGGCGCCATCCTGGTGGCCTCGGTCACCTACATCGCCGACGCCATGTGGGCGGACGCGATCGCCGCCGTGCTCATGGGCGCCGCGATGATGTACATGGTCTACCTGTTCGGGACGACACGCCTCCGCGACTGACCCTGGAGACCACACGGCGGTGAGCCCCCCGCGCCACCCCGACAGCCCCTCCCCCGACGACCTCGTCGCCTCCGCACGCGACCTGGTCGAGCGGGACCCGCTCGCCGCGATCCACCGCGCCGCGCATGCCATGTCGTTCTCCGGGTCGGCCCGCACCATGGAGTGGGCGACGGCCGTGACGGTGCGCGGGCTGCACTACACGGGGCGCACCCACGAGGCGCTGCGGACCGCGCTGCCGCTGCCCCGCCGTTTCCGGACCCTGGGTGAGCCCGCCGGCACCGCATACGTGCTCACCGACCTCAGCGCACTGCTCATGGTCACCGGGAACCTGCATGCGGCGGCCGCCGCGATCGCCGAGGGCCTCGCCGCGGCGCAGCGGGGCCGGGACCGGGCCTGCCAGGCGCACCTGCTGCAGAACCGGGCGATCGTGAGCATCATCGCCCGCGACCTGGTCCGCGCCGAGCCCGAGGCCCGGGCGGGCCTCGAGGTGACGGGCGAGCTGGGCGCACACGAGGAGACCAGCCACTTCCAGCTCGCCGAGATACGGATGCTGAAGCTCTCGCAGGAGCCGTGGCGAGCCGGCCGGACCCGGCTGGTGGAGGAGGCGCTGCACCACGGCGCCCTGGGCGTGGAGCGCGCCGGGCCCGGGCGGCTCATGGTGGAGGCGCTGCGCTGGGAGACCGAGGCCCTGGCCTGGGCGGGGGACCACGAGGCCGCCCTGCAACGGGGCCTGCAGGCGTCCCACCTCGCCGACCCCGACGACGGGGAGGCCGTCGCCACCGGCCGGATCTCGCGCGCCCTGGGGTACGCGGCGGCGGGGATGCGCGGCGAGGCGCTCGGCACGATCCGCGAGGCCACCGCGCGGGCCTCGCGCGAGGGCTGGGCGTCCATCGACGCCCGCCGGGTCGAGGGCGACCTGCTCACCGGCGCCCTCGGGTCCCGCTGACCGGACGATCAGCCCCCGCGACGACGGCGGAACAGGCCGCGCTTCTCCGGCGGCCGGGGCGGCTGCCATTGCGGTGACACCCCGGCGCCGGGCGGCGGCGGAGGCGGGGGCGGTGGCGGCGGTCCCCCGGCGGGCGGCGGAGGCGGCGGCGCATCCCATGCGGCCGCGCCGGCGGGCGGCGGGGGCGGCGGAGCGGGCGGCGGCGGGGCGGCCGCGATGTCCGAGGGACGCCCGGCGGGGTCCGACGCGGGGATCTCCGGCTCCGACCACGCGGCGGCCGGCACGTCATGGCCGTCGGGAACCGGGACGGGCCAGCCGAAGGAGTCCACCGACGGCGGGTCCGACGGCGTCGCGGCCGCCGGCTCCGGCGCGCCGGCGCCGGGCGGGGCCGGCGGCGGGTCGGGTTCCGGCACGGCGAACCGGCCCGCGAAGGGGTCCGCCGGCACGGCCCCGGGCTCCGGGCGCGGGGGATCGGCCGGACCGGGCCAGGGTGCCGGCGCGGCGGCCGGTTCCGGCAGCGGGTCCGGTGCCGCCGGCATGGGCTCGGGGACCGGCGGCGGAGGCGGCTGCTCGGCAATGGGTGGCGGGGCCGGCGGCGGCTCCTGGACGGCGGCGACGGGCTCGGGGACCGGTGGCGGAGGCGGCGGAACCGCGTCCGGGACGGCACCAACCGCGGTGGCGGCGCGGGGCAGGGGGTCCAGGAGGTCCCGGGGGATCTCGCCGATCATCGTCGCCGCGGCCTCGGGCACCCACAGCACCTGCAGCTCGGTGGCGCCCAGCGTGAGGCGGTCGCCGCGGCGCAGGGCCGTCGGGCGGCCGATGGCCGTGCCGTTCACCAGCGTGCCGGCGGTGGAGCCGGAGTCCTCGAGCAGCAGCAGGCCGCCCTCCACCCACACCCTGCAATGGCGGCGGGACACGCGGGGATCGGTGAGCACGGCGTCCGACTCGGCGGGGTCGCGCCCGATGCGGGCGGCGCCCTCCACCAGCGCGAACCGGGCGCCGGCGTCCCGCCCGGCCAGCACCTCGAGCACGTCCAGTCCGGTCATGGCGGCGAGTGTATCCCGGTGCCCCCGCCGGGCGCGACGTGCCCGCCACCGCGGTAGCGTGGCCACCGTGATCGCCCAGCAACCGCCCGTCCCCGCGCTCACCGTGAGCGCCGTCGTCGTGCAGCGCTGGCGCATGAGCCGGCTCACCGGCGGCCTGGAGGTCACCGGCACCGCGAGCCGCGGCGGCGTGTTGCGGGGCCGTCTCGCCGACGCCCGCGGCCGGGTGCTCGGCACCGCCCGGCTCACGGTGGGGCCCACCGGGCGGCTGCGCGGCCGCGTGCCCCTGCCGCGGCGCATGGCGCCCGGCGAGGTGGTCCTCACCCTGCGGGAACCGGCACCGCCGGCCGGGGAGGCGCCCCTGCCGGCGCGGGAGCTGCGGCTGCGCGTCGCCGCGCCGCCCGAGGGCGTCGCCGGCCGTGCCGCGCTCACCGCGCGCCGGTCGGCGCTGGTCCTCACCGTGCGGTTCGCCGTCGTCCCGCGGGCGGGCCTGCCGCTGACGGTGCGGGTGCGGCACCCCGACGGCGCGGTGCGCACCGTGCGGGGACCGTCGCTGCGCGGGCGCCTGCTGGTCGCGCGGCTGCCCCTCGCGCGGCCGCCCGCGGGGCGGTGGGTCGCGCGGCTCGACGCCGGCGGCCGGCCCGTGGTGCTGGTGCGCCGGGTCTTCCCGGAGGCGGGTTAGGAGCCGACGATCTCGGCGACGCAGGCGTCGTCGCCGCGCGCCCGGGTGGCGCCCACGCTGAGGGTGGCATGACCGTCGAACGCCGCGAGGATGCCCTTCCAGATGGCGCGGTCCAGGCCGCACACGCGGTCGGGATCCGCCAGCGCCAGCTCCTCGAACGGGCAGGCGCACGCCCGGATGGTCCCCTCGCCCTCGGCCTGCGCCGCGAAGCCGTAGCGGGACAGGAGGCGCACGACCTCGGCGACCGCGTCCACGCCCTCCTTGCCCGGGCGGCTGCGGCCCTCCGCCGCCTCGGCCAGGCCCAGCTGGTAGCCGAAGTCGTAGCCCACCTGCTCCAGCGCCTCGTCACCGGAGCGGCCCGAGTCGTCGGACGCGGCCTTCAGCAGCAGGGAGGCCAGCACGTCGTAGTGGCGCTCCGGGAGGGCGACCTCCTGCTCCTCCTCCGCCAGCCGGTAGTGCTTGGCGGGGCGGCCCGCGCCGGGACCGGTGCGGCCCGAGCGGCGGTGGAACTCGGCCGTGAGGAAGCCGTGGTCCACGAGCTTGTCCAGATGGAAGCCGGCGAGCCGGCGCTCGATCCCGACGGCCTTCGCGACGTCGTCCTTGCTGAGGGCCTCCCCGGACTCGCGCACCGCGAAGAACACGCGGCGGCGCGTGGGGTCGCCGAGGGCCGTGGCGAGCCGCTCGATGCGGGCCTCGTCGCCGGTGAGCCCCGGGGTGTGCTGTGGGTCGGCGTTCATCGCAGGTTCCCTGGAAGGGGCGGATCCGTCCGGTGAGGGTACCACCGCCGCCCGGCCGGCCGGTTCCGGTGCACCCGGATGCCGGATTCCCCCTTCCTCTTTTCGGTCACGTGCGTATCCTTTAGACGTTACGGCCGGGGTCCGGCCCGTTCCACGTCCACAGGGAGGAACGACGTGTCGACGCAGACACCGCCAGAGCTCGAGGGGATCGGTCCGTACCAGTTCGGATGGCACGACCCCAACCACTCGGTGTTCACGCCGAAGAAGGGCCTCTCCACCGACGTGGTGCGCGAGATCTCCGCCCTGAAGAACGAACCGGAGTGGATGACCAAGTTCCGGCTGCGGTCGCTGGAGATCTTCGAGCGCAAGCCCATGCCCGCCTGGGGCGCCGACCTCTCCGAGATCGACTTCCAGGACATCTACTACTTCATCCGGGCCGCGGAGAAGCAGGGCCGCGACTGGGACGAGGTCCCCGCCGACATCAAGAACACCTTCGACCGCCTGGGCATCCCGGAGGCCGAGCAGAAGTACCTGTCCGGCGTCTCCGCGCAGTACGAGAGCGAGGTCGTGTACCACTCGATCCGCGAGGACCTGGAGCAGAAGGGCGTGATCTTCTGCGACACCGACACGGCGCTGCGCGAGCACGAGGAGCTCTTCAAGGAGCACTGGGCCACGGTCATCCCGCCCGGTGACAACAAGCTCGCCGCCCTCAACAGCGCGGTGTGGTCCGGCGGCTCGTTCATCTGGGTTCCGCCGGGCGTGCAGGTGGAGATCCCGCTGCAGGCCTACTTCCGGATCAACCAGGAGAACATGGGCCAGTTCGAGCGGACCCTCATCATCTGCGAGCCCGGGTCGTTCGTGCACTACGTGGAGGGCTGCACCGCCCCGGTGTACAGCAGCGACTCCCTGCACTCGGCGGTGGTCGAGATCATCGTGAAGGACGGCGCCCGCTGCCGGTACACGACGATCCAGAACTGGTCCACCAACGTCTACAACCTGGTCACCAAGCGCGCGGTGTGCCGCGAGAACGCCACGATGGAGTGGGTGGACGGCAACCTGGGCTCCAAGGTCACCATGAAGTACCCGGCCGTGTGGCTCACCGGCCGCGGCGCCCGCGGCGAGGTGCTGTCGGTGGCGTTCGCCAGCGAGGGGATGCACCAGGACGCCGGCGCCAAGATGGTGCACGTCGCCCCCGACACCAGCTCCACGATCGTGAGCAAGTCGATCAGCCGGGGCGGCGGGCGCACCTCGTACCGCGGCCTGGTGAAGGTGGAGCCGGGGGCCCGGCGGGCCAAGGCATCGGTGGTGTGCGACGCCCTCCTGCTGGACGAGGACAGCCGCTCCGACACCTACCCGTACATGGACATCCAGGAGGAGGACACCTCCATCGGCCACGAGGCCACGGTGTCCAAGGTCGCCGACGACCAGCTGTTCTACCTCATGAGCCGCGGGCTCTCCGAGGAGGAGGCCATGGCGATGGTGGTGCGCGGCTTCATCGAGCCCATCGCGAAGGAGCTCCCCATGGAGTACGCGGTGGAGCTCAACCGGTTGATCGAGCTGCAGATGGAGGGCTCCATTGGGTAACCCCGCCTGGGCCGAGGAGGCCCGCGCGACGGCCACGTCGAACCTCGGCATCCTCCCCGTCCTCACGGGCGAGGAGGAGGAGTGGCGGTTCACCCCGCCGGAGTCCGTCGGCATCGGGGGCGCCGACCCGGCGGGTGGCGCGGGTGCCGGCTCGGTCCCCGCGGCGTCCACCGGCGAGCGGTCCGCGCGCCTGGCGCTCGTGGACGGGGCCCCCGCGGCGGTGGAGGCGTCCGGCCTGCCCGACGGCGTGATCGTGGCCGAGCTGGGCCAGGCCCTCGTGGAGCACGAGGAGCTGGTGCGGTCCCGGCTGTACTCCCTGGTCGGGTTCGGCGACCGGCCCGGCGCGCTGAACGCGGCGCGGTGGGAGGCCGGCACGTTCGTCTACGTCCCCCCGGGCGCGGAGCTGGCGATCCCCTCCGAGACCCTGCTCACCGCCACCGGCGCGCGGGGCCGCGTGTACGGCCGCACCCTCGTGATCGTCGACGAGGGCGCGAAGGCGACGGTCATCGACCGGTTCACCTCCCCCGACCTCGACGGCCGGGTCGCGGTGTCCACCGCCGCGGAGCTCATCGTCATGCCGGGCGGCGAGCTGGAGCACCTGTCCCTCATCCAGTGGGGGGCCGGCGTACGCCACCACGCGGTGATCACCGCGTCCGCCCACAAGGACGCGAGGGTGCGGTCCGTGGCCGTCACCCTGGGCGGCGACGTCGTGCGCCTGGAGGCCACCATGGTCGCGTCCGGCCCCGGTTCGGACTCCCGCGCCCTGGGCCTGTACTTCGCGGACGGCGACCAGCACTTCGAGCACCGGGTCGTGTCCCGTCATGAGGCACCGCAGGCCTACTCGAACCTGCTGTACAAGGGCGCGCTGAAGGACACCGCGCGCACCGTGTTCTTCGGGAACCTGGTGGTGCCGCCCGGCGCCCCCGGCACCGACGCGTACCAGACCAACCGGAACCTGGTGCTCAACGAGGGCGCCCGCGCCGACACGATCCCGTTCCTGGAGATCGCCACGGCCGAGGTGAAGTGCTCCCACGCCGGCGCGGTGGGACGCGTCGACGACGAGCACCTGTTCTACCTGCGCAGCCGCGGCGTCCCGGAGGACGTCGCCAAGCGGCTCATCGTGATCGGGTTCCTGCAGGAGGTCCTGGAGCAGGTGCGGCTCGAGGAGCTGCGCCACGAGCTCGAGGCCGCCGTGGCGGAGAAGCTCGCGTGAGCGCAGCGGTGGACGTGGCGGCCGTCACCGACGTGCCGGACGGCGGCACCCTGCGGGTCGAGGTGGCCGGCATCCCCGTGTGCCTGGTCAACCTGGGCGGCACGATCCACGCGCTGCACGACACGTGCACCCACGCGCGGGAGTCCATGAGCGGCGGATTCGTCGACGGCGACCGCATCGAGTGCCCGCGGCACGGCGCGAACTTCTCGGTGCTCACCGGCGAGGCCCTCACCCCGCCGGCGACCACCCCCCTTCCCATCTTCGGCGTGGCGGTCGACGGCGGCCGGGTCCTCGTGGATCCGTCCCCCAGTCACCGGCACCCGTTCGACATCTGACGAGGAGCGGCAACAAAGTGGCGGAACCCATCCTGAAGATCGAGGGCCTCGAGGTCGCCGTCGACGGCAAGCAGATCCTCAAGGGCGTCGACCTGGCGATCCCGAAGGGCGAGGTGCACGCGCTCATGGGCCCGAACGGCTCCGGCAAGAGCACCATGGCCTACGCCCTCGCCGGCCACCCGAGGTACGAGGTCACCGGCGGCTCGGTGACCTTCGACGGCGAGGACCTCCTGGAGATGGAGGCCGACGAGCGCGCCAAGGCGGGCTTCTTCCTCGCCATGCAGTACCCGGTGGAGGTGCCCGGGGTGTCGGTGCTGAACTTCCTGCGCACCTCCCTCACCGCCATCCGCGGCGAGGAGATCAGCCCCCGGGAGTTCATGAAGCTCTTCCAGGCCAAGAGCAAGCTGCTGGAGTTCGACGCCTCCTTCGCCGACCGGTACCTCAACGAGGGCTTCTCCGGCGGCGAGAAGAAGCGTCACGAGATCCTGCAGATGGCCATGCTGGAGCCGAAGTTCGCGGTGCTGGACGAGACCGACTCGGGCCTGGACGTGGACGCCCTGAAGGTCGTGAGCGCCGGCGTGAACTCCCTGCGCGGCCCGGAGCTGGGCGCGCTGCTCATCACCCACTACACGCGGATCCTGCGGTACATCACCCCGGACGTCGTGCACGTGATGTTCGACGGGCGCGTGGTGCGCACCGGCGGGCCGGAGCTGGCGGACGAGCTCGAGGACCGGGGCTACACGCAGTACGGCGCGGCCGAGGCGGCCGCCGTCCCCGGGGCCTGAGCGCATGACGGGGGCCGCGGAGCTCGACCCGCGGGCGCTGCGCGCCGACTTCCCGATCCTCGCCCGGGAGGTCGGCGGCGCGCCGCTGGTGTACCTGGACTCCGCGGCCACCTCCCAGAAGCCCCGGTGCGTGCTGGACGCGATGGACCGGTACTACACCGAGACCAACGCCAACGTGCATCGCGGCGTCTACACGCTCGCCGCCGAGGCCACCGACCGGTACGAGGCCGGCCGGTTCTCCGTGGCGAGGCTCGTGGGCGCCGACCGGCGCGGCACCGTGTTCACCAAGAACGCCTCCGAGGCGATCAACCTGGTGGCGTGGGCGTGGGGCGTCCGGTCGCTGAAGCCCGGCGACGCGATCGTGGTGACCGAGATGGAGCACCACAGCAACATCGTGCCGTGGCAGCTGGTCGCGAAGATCACCGGGGCGCGGGTCCTGTTCACGCCGGTGGACGGCGACGGGCGGCTCGACCTGGAGTGGCTGGAGGTGACGCTCCGCACCGAGCCGGTGCGGATGGTCGCCGTCGTCCACGTCTCCAACGTCCTGGGCACGATCAACCCGGTGGCCGACATCGCCCGCATGGCGCACACGTACGGGGCGAAGGTGCTGGTGGACGCCTCCCAGAGCGTCCCGCACATGCCCGTGCGGTTCGCCGACACGGGCGCCGACTTCATGGCGTTCACGGGGCACAAGATGCTGGGCCCCACCGGCATCGGGGTGCTGGTGGCCGATCCCGCGACCCTCGATGCGATGGAGCCGTTCCTGGGCGGCGGCGAGATGATCTCCGACGTCCGCACCGACGGCTCGGACTGGGCCGAGCTGCCGTACAAGTTCGAGGCGGGCACGCCGCCCATCGCCGAGTCGGTGGGCCTGGGCGCCGCCGCGGACTACCTCATGGCGATCGGCATGGACGCGGTGCGCGCCCATGAGCGCAGCCTCACGGCGTACGCGCTGGGGGTGCTGTCGCAGATCGACGGCATCACGATCTACGGCCCGCAGGACCCGGATGCCCGGGGCTGCCCCATCAGCTTCTCGGTGCCCGACATGCACCCCCACGACATCGCCCAGCTCGTGGACCGCCAGGGGGTGTGCGTGCGGGCCGGGCACCACTGCGCGAAGCCGCTCATGCGGACCCTGGGTGTGGGTGCCACGGCGCGGGCGAGCACGTACGTGTACAACACTCATCAGGACATCGACACGCTCGCGGCGGCGCTCGCCGAGGCGCGGGCCTTCATGGCGGCCTGATGGGACTCGAGGACCTCTACCAGCAGATCATCCTGGACCACTACCGCAAGCCGCGGCACCGCGGGGAGCTGGAGCACCCGTCGGTGGAGGTGGACCACAACAACCCGGTGTGCGGCGACCAGCTGCACCTGGGCGTGCTGCTGGAGGACGGCCGCATCGCCGGCGTGGCGCACACCGGCGACGGCTGCTCGATCTCCCAGGCGTCGGCCTCGATGATGAGCGAGGCGGTGGCCGGCATGCCGGTCGACGACGCGCTGGAGCTCGTCGAGCACTTCCGGCTCATGATGCACCGGCAGACCGAGCCCGACGAGGACCGGCTGGGGGACGCGATCGCCCTGGAGGGCGTCGCGAAGTACCCGGTGCGGGTGAAGTGCGCCCTGCTCTCATGGATGGCGTTGAAGGACGCCCTCCAGACCCACAGTGCGACCACGGAGCGATGACATGGCCACCGAGGACGACATCCGCAGCGCGATGAAGGAGGTCGAGGACCCGGAGCTCGGGATCAACATCGTGGATCTGGGCCTCCTCTACGGCGTCCGGCAGGACGATGAGGGCAATGTCACCCTCGACATGACCCTCACCTCCATGGGCTGTCCGCTCACGGAGCAGATCCTCGCCGACAGCCGGGCCGCGCTGGAGCCCCTGGACGGGGTGCGCGGCGTGGACATCAACTGGGTGTGGGACCCGCCGTGGAGCCCGGACTCCATGAGCGAGGAGGGCCGTTTCATGATGAAGGTGATGGGCTATGGCTGAGCCGGCCGCCGCCCCCGCCCCCGACCGTCCCCTCACGCTCGAGGAGAAGAAGGCCGCGGCCCGGGCCCGTGCCCGCGCGGCGCGGGAGGCGCAGGAGTCCGGCGGCGGGGCGGCCCTCATCGAGGTCACCGCACCGGCCGCCGCGTACATCCGCGAGTCGGCGGCGCGCCTGGGCAAGCAGGCCGGCGTGCGGCTGCGGATCCTGGCCGGCGGGTGCTCGGGGCTGGAGTACAAGCTGGACCTCCTGGACGCCGGTGAGGTGGCCGCGCCGGCCGACCGCGAGACCGAGTCCTCCGGCGTGCGGGTGCTCATGGACCTGAAGAGCGCCATCCAGGTGACCGGGTCCGTCATCGACTACGAGTCGGGGCTGCTGCGCAGCGGCTTCCGGATCCGGAACCCGAACGCCACGGGAACCTGCTCCTGCGGGGACAGCTTCTCGGCCTGACCGGTCCGGCCCTCACGGGGTGGCGTCCGGACGCACGTCCGGTTCAAGCTCGTCCCGTGCATCGCCGAAGTCTGCCCACGATCCTCGTGATCGCCGTCGCGGCCCTCCTGTCGGCGGCGATGAGCCTCGCCGGCATGACCGGGGGCTCCGGCACGCCGGCCGCCACCGGGGCATCCGCGTCCGCGCACCACGGCGCGTCGGAGCTGCAGCGGACCTACCGCGTCGTACGCCGGTGCAGACTGGTGCCCGTCAAGCGCGCGGGCAAGGTCGTCCGCAGGCGCGGGAAGGTCGTGAAGCGGAGGGTCTGCAAGCGCGTGCGCGTCCCGGTGCGCGTCCGCACGACGCCCGCCACCCCCACCACGCCCACCGCGCCGTCCACCGTGACCACCGCCCCGGGCACCACGACGTCCGGCACCACCACCGCCCCGGCCCAGCCGGAGCTGGTCGTGCGCCAGTTCATCGAGGCCGGCCAGCTGCGGCTCACGCTCGGCGTCGCGTCGGTCCCCGCCGGGACCTACACGGTGCGCCGGAAGAGCGAGGGCACGATCCAGCACACCCTCGACGTGCGGCCCTCCGGAGCGGGCGTCGCCACCGCATCGTTCCCCCCCCTCGCGAACGGCGAGGACGCGCAGACCGTGGTCCTCACGGCGGGCACGTGGACCTTCCGCTGCACGGTGCCGGGGCACGGCGTGATGACCGCCGACCTCACCGTCACGCCCTGAGCCGGACCTCAGTGCAGGCGGGCCGACCCGTCCGCGCTGAACAGGTGCAGATGCCCGGGGTCGATCCGGAACGGGCACGCGGCGCCGGGCAGCACGGATTCGAGGGCGTCGGCGGGCACCAAGGCCTTCAGGGAGTCCCCGTTGCCCCGCCGCAGGGACACGATGCCGGAGGAGCCCAGGAACTCGATCACCTCGACGTCCGCGGTGAGGGTCGCCTCACCGGGACCCGAGGGCCGCAGGTGCTCGGGACGCACGCCCAGCCGGGCCGGTCCCGCCGCGGTGAGCGGCACGGGCACCTCCAGGCCCTCCGCGCGGAACACGCCGCCGGAAGCCTCCCCCGCGATGACGTTCATGGGGGGTGAGCCCACGAAGCCGCCCACGAACTCGGACGCCGGCTCGGCGTAGACGACACGCGGAGGCCCCTGCTGGGCGATCGCCCCGGCCCGCATCACGACCATCTCGTCGGCGAGGGTCATCGCCTCCTCCTGGTCGTGGGTGACGTACAGGATGGTCGCGTTGAGCTCCTTCTGCAGCTTGAGGATCTCGGTGCGCATCTCGACCCGGAGCTTGGCGTCCAGGTTGGAGAGCGGCTCGTCGAACAGGAACGCGGCGGGCTGCCGCACGATCGCCCGCCCGATCGCGACGCGCTGCTGCTGCCCGCCGGACAGGGCCTTCGGCCGGCGCTCCAGCAGGTCCGTGATGCCCAGCAACTCCGCGGCGTGCATCACCCGGTCCCGGATCTCATCGTGCGGCGTGTCGCGGGCCTTCAGGGCGAAGGCCATGTTCTGGAAGGCCGTCATGTGCGGGTATAGGGCGTAGTTCTGGAACACCATCGCCAGGTCGCGGTCCTTCGGCTCGGCGGAGGTCACGTCCCGCTCGCCGATGAGGATGCGCCCGCCCGTCACGTCCTCGAGGCCGGCGATCATCCGCAGCGTTGTCGTCTTGCCGCACCCCGACGGCCCCACGAGGACCGTGATGCCCCCGTCGGCGATCACGAGGTCGATGTCGTCGACGGCGGTGACCTCGCCGAACCGCTTGCGGAGGGCCTCCACACGGATCTCTGCCATCAGTACTTGAGCCCTCCGCCGGAGATTCCACGGACGAGCCGCTTCTGCACGAAGAAGCTCGCGATGAGCACGGGCACCACCGAGACGAGGATGGCGGCCGACATCGCGCCGAGCTCCACGCCGCGGAAGGTGTTGTACGAGGAGATCGCGACGGGCAGCGTCTCCGCGTTCCCGCCGGCGAGGATGAGGGCGTAGAACAGGTCGTTCCAGGACAGGACGAACCCGAAGATCGCGGCCGCTCCCAGGCCGGGGAGCACCTGCGGCAGGACGACCCGCCGGAAGGCGCCGAACCGCCCGTACCCGTCGATCATCGCCTGCTCCTCGAGCTCGCGCGGGACGGCGTCGAAGAAGCCGATCATGAACCAGGTCACCACGGGCAGCACGAACGTGAGGTGGGCGGCGATGACCGCCCAGATCGTGTCCCGCAGGTTCCAGTTGAAGAACAGGATGAAGAGCGGCACCACCAACACCGCCGGCGGCATGAGCTGCGCCAGCAGGATCCCGAACCGCGCGGGGCCGCCACCCGCCTTGAAGCGGGAGATCGCGTAGGCGCCGAGCGTGCCGGCCACGAGCGACACCGATACGGTCGCCAGCCCCACCTCCACGCTGCGCAGCGCCGCCTCCAGCACGCCGCCGTGCAGCACCTCCGACCAGTTGGCCGAGGTCGGGGTGAACGACAGGCTGGAGGGGTCGTTGAGATCCACCCGGCTCTTGAACGAGATGAGCACGACCCAGGCGAACGGGAAGGCCACCGCGACGACGGCGATCACCAGGAACAGCGCGCGCAGCGGACGGCTCACGTGGCCTCCCGCATGAGCCGGCGGAACAGCACCACCACGATGGTGAGGACGACCGCCACCAGCACGAACGCCATTGCGGCGGCCTCGCCCAGCCGGAAGAAGCCGATGCCCGTGCGGTACACCTGGTACTGGATCGTCTCGGTCGCGGTGCCGGGCCCGCCCCTGGTGATCGCGAACACGTACTCGAACACCTTGAAGGCGTCGAGGGCGCGCAGCAGCACCGCGACCACGATCACCGGCTTCAGGAGGGGCAGCGTGACGCTGCGGAACGTGAGCCACCGCGAGGCGCCGTCCACGCGGGCGGCCTCGAACGGCTGCTTCGGCAGGCTCTCGAGCCCGGCGAGGAGCAGCAGGACCATGAACGGCGTCCACTGCCACACGTCGATGGCGACCATCGAGAACAGCGCGAGGTCCGGCCCGAAGAAGTCGATCTCCAGGCCGAAGGTGCCGAGGATCTCGGGGATCACGCCGATCTGCTGGTTCAGCAGGAATCGGAACATGAGGCCCACGGCGATCGGCGTCACGAACATCGGCGCGAGCAGGAATGCGCGGGTGACGTTCCGCGCCCACCGCTGCCGCTGCAGGCACAGCGCCAGCGCGAGCCCCAGGAGGAGCTCCAGGGAGACGGCCAGCAGGACGAACACGAACGTGTTCACCAGGGCCTGCCGGTACGTGTCGTTGTCGAGCAGCCCCGTGTACTGGTCGATGCCCACGAACCGCGTCTCGTTGCGGCGCGTGATCGTGTAGTTCGTCAGGGACAGCCAGAGCGAGTAGACGAACGGGTACGCGAACACCGCCGCGAACACGACCGCGAGCGGCGTCAGGAACCGGTAGCCGATGGGGATGCGTCTGAGCATGGGTCGCGGGCGGGGCCCCGGCGTCCGGCCGGGGCCCCGCGGTGCGCGCTACTTGTCGAGCGTCTCCTGCGCCCCGCTCGCCGCCGAGGAGATCGCGTCGTCGACGGACTCCTGCCCGGCGACCGCCGCGTTGAGGTCCTCGCCGACCACGTTGATCATCTCCTCCGCGTTGGGGCCGTCCGCGAGCGGCGCGGCGTCCTCGAGGATGGAGGCGACCGTCGTGTAGTAGTCCTCGCCGAAGCCCTGCTCCCACACCTCGGGGTCGGACATCGCGCTGGCCCGCACCGGCGCGCCGCCGGCGATGACCCGCTCCTTCTCGTGCTGCTTCGAGGTGACCCATGCGATGAACGCCCACGCGGCGTCCGGGGACGCCGAGTTCTTCGGGATCGCCCAGGACCACGAGCCCAGGATCGACTTGCCGCCCGGCACCTCGGCCAGCGCGAACTTCCCGGCCAGCTTGCCCGCGGGCCCGTCGGCCTTGTTCAGGGTGGGGAGCATCCAGTTGTACGAGATCATCTGGGCGGCCTTGTCGCCGGCCACCGCGCGCAGCGACTCGTCGAACGCCCAGTTGAGGGAGTTCTTCGGCGCCGACGCCTTGTAGATGTCGATGTACTCCTGCAGCGCCGTGCGCGCCTCGGGCGAGTCCAGGACGACGGCGTTGTCGGCGTCCTGGATGGCGCCGCCGGCGCCGAACAGGTAGTTGCCCCACTCCTCGAAGATCTTGTAGCCCTTCTGCGGCTGCATGGCGATGCCGGCGCGGCCGCCGGTGTTGAGCTTCGCGGCCGCGGCCTTCAGCTCGGCGAGCGTCGTGGGCGGCGTGAGGCCGGCCTGCGCGTACAGGTCCTTCCGGTAGATGAGCCCGAGCGCGTAGTTGTAGAACGGCACCCCGTAGGTCGCGCCGTCCACCTCGGCGATGTCCCGCAGCGGCTGCGCGAAGTCCTCGTGGTCGAAGTCCTGCGCGGCGGTGATGCGGTCATCCAGGGGCAGCAGGAAGTCGCCCTTGGCGAAGTCGTACATCCACGGGTTGTCGACGACGATCATGTCGTACGTGGGATCCGACGCCAGGAACGAGCTCACGATGCGGTCGCGCATCTGGTCGTAGGGCAGGGCCTCGACCTGGACGTCGACGTCCGGGAACTCCTTCTGGAACTCGGGGAGGAGCGACTTCACGATGTCGGTGTCCGGGACCTCCTCCATGATCACGCGCACCGTCCCGGACGGTGTCCCGCCGGTGGCGGTCCCACCGGAGTCATCGTCCCCGCCGCCGCACCCGGCGACGGCGAGCGCCAGTGCGAGCAGCGCCACGCTCAGCGCGAGCAGCCTTCGCATCCTTCCCCCTTGTGTCAGTCCATGAATGCGCCGCCGTTCACGGCGAGCGCCTCCCCGGTGATGAACGACGCGCCGTCGCCGGCGAGGAAGACCACGGCGGACGCGACGTCCTCCGCGGTCTGCAGCCGGCCGAGCGGCGTGTCGTCGATGTAGAACTGCCTCACCTGCTCCACGGAGGTCCCGCCCAGGCGGGCCTCCCATTCCAGCTCCCGCGACTGCATGCCCGTCGCCACGTAGCCGGGGCACACGCAGTTCACGCGCACGCCGTTCGGCGCGAGCTCCGCGGCCATGGCCTGCGTGAGGCCGACGACCGCGAACTTGGAGGCCACGTAGTGGGCGAGGAACGGCGCGGCGCCGCGCTTGCCCGCCATCGAGGCCGTGTTGACGATGACCCCGCCGCCGCCCTGGGCGATGAACCGCCGCGCGGCCACCTGGCCGCACAGGAACACGCCCTTGGCGTTGACGTTCATGTTGAGGTCCCACTCGTCGGTGGTGATCTCGGTGAACCTCGCCATGGTCGAGACGCCCGCGTTTGAGACCCACAGGCGCAGCGGCCCCAGGTCGGCGACGGCCGCCGCGCACGCCGCCTCGGCGGACGCCGGGTCGGTGACATCCAGGCGGTAGGCGCGGCCGCCCACCTCGGCGGCGACGGCCGTCGCCGCATCCAGGTCGACGTCCGTCACGGCCACGGCGTGCCCGGCCGCCGCCAGGGCGCGTGCGATCGCCGCGCCGATGCCGGTTCCCGCGCCGGTGACGACGGCGGTCACGGCCCCGCCTCCCCCGCGGATCGCGCCAGCCGGCGGACCGCCGGGGCGAGCGCGTCGTACAGCTCGCGGTACACCATGTAGCCCTCCTCGTGGCGCGCGTGCGACGCCGGGTCGGGTTCCACCACCGTCCCGGGCGTCACGAACCGGTCGATGTCGGCCCAGTCGCCGATCGCCCCGACGCCCATCCCGGCGGTGAACGCCGCGCCCAGGGCGGAGCCGGCCTCGCCGCCGAGGGTCTCCAGCGGGTACCCGATGACATCCGCGGTGACCTGCTTCCACAGCGCCGATCGGGCGCCGCCGTTGGTGACCCGCACACGTTCCGGCCGGGCGCCGAGCTCGGCGAACACGTCGAGGTGATGCCGGAACCCGTACGAGATGGCCTCGAGCACGGCGCGGAACAGGTGCCCACGACTGTGCCCCAGGTGGAGCCCCACGAACGCGCCGCGCGCCAGGGGATCGTTGATCGGCGTCTTCTCGCCGAGCATGTACGGCAGGGCCACGATCCCGCCGGCACCGGCGCCGGCCTCCCGCGCCTCGGCGTCCAGCACGGACAGGTCGGCACCGCCCGCCATGCATCGCTGGAACCAGCGGATGAAGCTGCCGGACGCCGCCATGCACCCGTTCGGGAGGAAGCGCCCCGGCACCAGGTGGAAGTCCAGGTAGAGCCGGGGGTCGACGAGCGGGACGTCGGTGCTCAGCAGGATGTCGCCCGCGCCACCGAGCTTCACCAGCAGGTCCCCCGGCCGCACCAGGCCGGCGGCGAACGCCGACGCGACGTGGTCGGCGGACCCCGCCACCACCGGGGTCCCCTCCCGCAGGCCGGTCTGCGTGGCCGCCCGTGCGGTGACCGTGCCCACCACCTCACTCGAGGCCCGCACCGGCGGCAGCAGCGCCGGGTCCAGCCCGGCGGCCGCGCAGATGTCCGCCGCCCACGTCCCGGCCCGCCAGTCCCACAGCCCGCTCTCCAGCGCCCAGTTGTGCTCGACCGCCCGCTCACCGGTGAGGCGGTGCGCGATGAGGTCGTACGAGCCCTGGATGGTGCGGGCGGCGTCGAGCGCCGCCGACTCGTGGCGGCGGAGCCAGCGGATCGTGGGGCCCACCGACTGCTGGGAGACCGGCGACCCGGTGCGGGCGAGCACGTCGGCGGCGTCGAGCTCGGCGGCCAGCTCGGCGACCTCCGCGACCGCGCGCGCGTCGTTCTGCTGGATCGACGGGCGCACGTGGCCGCCCTCGGCGTCGACGAGCACGACGCAGGGCACCATCCCGCTCACGCCGACCGCCGCGACCCCGTCCAGCGGGAGCGATCGGGTGAGCCCGACGACGTTGTCCCACCACTGCCCCGGGTCCTCCTCGGCCCAGCCCGGGTGCGGCGACCGGAGCTCCGTGGGGCGCTCCGCCCGGGCGACCGTCGACCCGTCGGCGTCGATGACGATGGCCTTCGTCGCCGTGGTGCCGATGTCGATGCCCATGAGGCGGGTCACGAGCGGGCGGCCTCCATGAACCGTCGGACGCGCTCGGGATGCACGGGGTTCCAGGTGCCGCCGTCCACCTTGAGGTCGCTGCCCACGATCACCCCGTCGGCGACCGTGAGGAACGTCGCGATGTTCGTCGACTTCGCGCCGGTGTTGAGCAGGACGGGGACGGCGCCGTCCACGGCCTCGCTGGCCGCGGTGAGGGCGGAGAGGTCCGGTTCGGCCCCGGCCATCGGCCCCGACACCAGGATCGCGTCGGCCAGGCTCGACACGACGGCGGAGCGCGCCACCTGCC
The DNA here is from genome assembly GCA_020848615.1 of Thermoleophilia bacterium. GTDB lineage: Bacteria > Actinomycetota > Thermoleophilia > Miltoncostaeales > Miltoncostaeaceae. The sequence continues at coordinate 41,358 of JADLHW010000097.1, read as the reverse complement.
CCACTGACCGGGTGCCGATCTGCGACGCGAACTCCGGCGTCACGTTCATGAGCACCTGCACGTGGTCGGCGCCCAGGCGCCGCCGTTCCCGCAGCAGCGACGCGGCATCCGTGTTCCACAGGCCCATGTCCGACTCGTAGACGCCCGTGGTGACCTCGCGGATGAAGCTGGCGCCGGTCACGGCTGCGACCGCGAGGGCGGCGTGGGCGTCCCACAGGAAGTCCACGCCGAAGGGCCGGTCCTTCGGGCGCAGCTCGGTGACCACGCGGGCGAGCGTCGCGACGCCCTCCAGGCCCGCCCGGAGGGTGTACGGCCGGTCGCCCTCGTTGCAGAACATCACAGCGTCGACGCCCTGGGCGAGGAGGACCTCCAGATCCTCGCGGAGCGAGGCGACGATGCCGTCGACGCCGGCGCGCTCGTCGTAGAGCGGCGTGCCCGGGAGCGGCCGCAGGTGCGCCATGGCGATCACCGGCTTGGCGCTGCCGAACAGGTCCGTGAAGCGGGGTCGGGTCATGCGACGAGCACCTCCATGCCCAGGTCTCGCAGCGGGGCGAGCAGGTGCTCGTCCGCCTCGGAATCGGTGATGAGGACGTCCACGTCGCTCGCGGCGCAGACCTGCGCGAACGCGACCCGCCCGAGCTTGCTGGTGTCCGCGAGCGCCACGCGCCGCCGGGCATGGCGGCAGGCGGCGCGCTTCACCAGGGCGTCGTCCAGGTTGAACTCCGTGACGCCGGCCTCCGCGTCGATCGCGCCGACGCCGAGGAACACGATGTCGCAGCGCAGCTCCGCGAAGACCCGCTCGGACATCTGGCCCACCATGCTCAGCTCGCCGGGACGAACGGTCCCCCCGGTCACGATCACCCGGATGTCGGGGTTCGTGGCGACCTCGAGGGCGGCGCGGAGGTTGGGCGTGACGACGGTGATGTTCGACCGGTCCCGGAGGGCCCGCGCCAGTTCGATGGCGGTGGTGCCCACGTCCACGGCGACGGTCTCGCCCTCGGCGACGAGCGCGGCGGCGGCGGCGGCGATGCGCGCCTTGGCGTCCTGGTGCCGCAGGGCGCGGAGCGCGAACGGCGGCTCGTAGCTGCGCGACTGGCGGGCCACCGCGCCGCCGTGGACACGCTGCAGCGCCCCCTCGCGCTCGAGTGCCGCCAGGTCCCGACGGATCGTCATCTGCGAGACGCCCGTGCGCTTGCACACCTCGGCGATGAGCACCTCGCCCCGGTCGGCGAGGAGCTCGAGGATCGATTGCCGCCGCTCCGGACCGCGCATGGGGCGAGCCTCTCACCGCGGGCTGTGCGTTTACAACCGATTCGCACACCGAGAGCGGCATTCCTGGGCCAGAACGCACACCGGCGGTGCGCGACGGGCTCCCGCCTCCGGTCCGCGGAGACGTCATCGGGACGCTCCGGGAAGGGAAGCGTTGCGGATGTGACGAACAGGACATGCGACACCGCGACCGCCGCTTCCAGGAGCCGCCGAATGTCCGACACCGCCACGGCCCGCGCGATCCAGCTCGACCTCCCGGTCGACGACGCGCCGACGACCCGCCGTCCCGCCCTCCGGGTGGTCCAGACCCCCACATGGGACGACGTGCCCGCCGGGCCGGTGCCCATGGACGTGATCCGGTACTTCGAGGAGGCGATCGCCCGCGAGGAGGAGCGCCGGGCGCTGCGCGGCACCTCCGAGACCATCGCCTGACCACCGGCGGCAGCCGGAACCGGCGCCCGTACCCGTGCCGGCCCGCCCTCGCGGCGGCCGGGCGGCACGGGCCGCCCGGTAGCAGCGCCCCCGCCCCCGTGCCGCGATGAGCGTCCCGGGCGCGCACCCGCGCCAGGCCGCCCTGCTGGTCCTGGCCACCGCCCTGAGCGTGCAGGCCGGGTCGGCCGTCGCCACGCGCCTGTTCACGCTGGTGGACCCGGCCGGCGCCACGGCGCTGCGGGCCCTGGGGGCCGCCGCGATCATGCTCGTCGCGGCGGGCGGACCGCGGTCGCTTCGCCGCGTGCCCCGCGAGGCGATGGGCACCATCACGGGCCTCGGCCTGTCGGCGGCCGCGATGAACCTCTGCTTCTACGAGGCGATCTCCCGCATCCCCCTCGGCGCGGCGGTGACCGTCGAGTTCCTGGGCCCCATCGCGCTGGCGGCCGTCACCACGCACCGCCGGTCCGACGTGGGATGGGCGATGACCGCCCTGGCGGGCGTGGCGCTGGTGTCCGGGGGCCTCGACGGCGACGCCGGCGCGGTGGGCGTGGGCTTCGCGCTGGCCGCCGGTGCCATGTGGGCGACCTACCTCACGTTCGCCAGGCGGCTCGGCCATGGCGGCACGGGCCTCGCGGGCCTGGCAACCGCCCTCGTCGTGGCCGCCGCGGTGACGGCGCCGATCCTGCTGGTGAGCCACCCCGCCGCGCACGACGTGCCCCAGGCCCTGCTGCTGGGCCTCACGGTGGGCGCCCTCAGCAACGCGCTGGGGTTCGCGCTGGAGATCCAGGCCCTGCGCCGCGCCTCCCTGACCGTCGTGGGAGTGCTCCTGTCGGTCGAACCGGCCATCGCCGCGATCATCGGGTTCGTCGCGCTGGACCAGGGGCTCACGCCCGTGCAGGCCGGGGGCATCGCCCTGGTGGTCGCCGCGGGTGCCGGCGTGGTGCGCGGGTCCGGGGGCGGCGCGGCACCCGTCGATCCGGGAGGATGACGGCATGCCGTCACTGTCACGCTGGTGCATCCGGGCCGCGCTCGCCTACCTGGTGCTGGGCATGGCCCTCGGATCGTGGATGCTCCTGCAGCCCGCGCTCGACGAGCCGTCGCTCCGCCATCCCTGGCCGTCGCTCCACGCCCACATCCTGCTGCTGGGCTTCCTGTTCCTGCTCATCATGGGCGTCGCGTACTGGATGTTCCCCCGCGTGCGCGGGCAGCGCACCGGACGCGAGGGCGGCTGGGTCGCGTTCGCGCTCGTCAACGCGGGCCTCATCGTCCGGCTCGTCGCGGAACCCGCGGTGAGCGACGGCCACGGCGGCGCGTGGCGGGTGCTGCTGGGGCTCGGCGCCGTGCTGCCGACGCTGGGCGCCGCCGCGTTCGCCGTGACGATCCTGCCGCGGGTGCGCAGCGTCCTCTCCCCCGAGGAGGCCAGGAAGGTCCGGGAGCGCTCGATCACCCGGACCCCGCCGGCCCCCTGAGCCCCGGGCGCGGCCCGGGGTCCCCGGCTCAGGCTGCGGGCGCGGGTCCCAGGACGAGGGTCATCGACGAGGGTCGCACCGCCCGCAGCGCGTGGACGGTGCCCGGTGCCATGGCGCACACCCCGCCGGGTCCCAGCACCTCGGTGCGGCCGGCGGCGCTCACCTCGATGGACCCGTCGGTCACGACGATCACCGCGGGGCGCGAGCTGGTGTGCTCGCTCATCTCCTCACCCTCCGCCATGCCGAACCCCACCACCGACACGGTCCCCCACTTCCGGACCGTGGCGGAGTGGATGCCGTTGTCCGGCACGGGGACGGGCGGCTCGCCGGGCGTGACGAACAGGGGGGCGGCATCGGTGCTCATGGGCGGACCTCACGGGCGGCGGCGGTCGGGGAATGCATGGGCGGCCGGCGGCGCTCCCCGTAGCGCGCCGGCCACCTCCCGAATTTATCACAGCTGAGCGGTGTGAAATTCGGCACCTGCGCGCGGGAGGTGAAATCGACCGGCCCGGGGTGCGGCGGGCCCGCCGAGCAGATAGCGTCGCGGCGTGCTCCGGAAGCGGTACACGGTGGTGGTGGTCGGCGAGGGCGGCATGGCCCTGGCCCAGCGCAGCGAGGTGAGCCGTCACCGCAGCGAGCGCGACGCGCGGGCCGCCGCGGAGGAGGCGCGTGGCCGCCTCACCGTGATGCACGGCGACGGCGCCGGCAGCTACCGCGTCGTGATCGAGCGTGACGGCATCGCGCTGGACGACGACATGGGGCCGCGCCCCGCGATCCTCGACCTCGACCTGGAGCGGGACGCACCCGAGGTCCTGCGCGCCACCCCCGACCCGCCGGAGGGCGTGCGCGTCATCCGCGGCCCCGCCGCGGACGACGGCGAGGAGGGCGGCGAGACCGCCGAGCAGCCGGCCCTGTTCGGCGACCTCGACGCGGCGGGCGACGCCGAGCTCGAGGAGCTGCTGGAGGACGCCCCGTCCGGCGGGGATGCGGATGCACCCGGGGCCGGGTCGCGCCCGCGTGACCGTGACCATCGGCCCAGGATGCCGACCCTCGACGACATCCCCTCGGGCCGCGTGCCGGACGACGTCCTGCGCCGGTTCGAGGAGGCCATCGCCCGGGAGGAGCGGCGGCGCGCCCAGCGGCCGCCCGGCGGGGCGGGCTGAGCCCGCCGCCTACCTGGCGCTGACCGCGGAGCCCGAGGCGGCCGCGGGAGGCGTGTCGACCTCGGGGGCCACGCCCACCATCACGGCGCCGGCGGCGGCGTCCGGGGCGGCCTCGACCGCGGTGTCGGCGGCGAACGCGGTGACGCCGCCCGACTCCCAGGCGCGAAGCAGGGCGTACGGGTCGACCGGGTCCGCGTCCATGCCGCCGGGGTGGACCTCGAAGTGCAGGTGCGGTGGCGTGGTGGCCGCCTGCCCGGTGTTGCCGACGTAGGCGATGACCTCCCCGGCACGCACCTGCGACCCGTCGAACGCCACCGGCGCGTACGCGGACAGGTGCGCGTAGTAGTACCCGGTCCCGGCCGTGTCGGTGAGCCACAGGCGGTTGCCGCCGAGGGTGTTCCACCCCACCTTCGAGATCGTCCCGTCGGCCACGGCCACCACCGGCGTGCCCACGGCGGCGAACAGGTCGTTGCCCTGGTGCCAACCGGTGCCGGCCCGGGCGGCCCCGTAGTCGTCGCCGTACGAGGTCTCCCCGGCCACCGGGAACGCCGGGCCGGCGGGGCGCACGGGGACGGTGGCGGCGCCCGGCGTGCCCGGCAGCAGTCGCGGCGCGGGCCCCGTGGCGGGCGTCGTGACCGGGGCCTCGGGGACCGTCGCGGGCGCGGTGGTGACGGGGGCGGTCGTCACGGGGGCCGGCGTCGACGGCGCCGGCGGCGAGGTGGCCGGTGACTCCTCGGCGGGCGGGGTCGCGGACGGCCCCTGCGCCAGGTCGGGGTCCGGCGACGGCGCGGGCCGGTCGTCGCGGACGGCGCCGGGCCCGGCGACCGCGAGCAGGTCGACATGGCCCACGACCAGGCCACCGGCGTCGGCGGCGTCCGCGACGACCCGCACGCCGTTCACGCGGAGCCCCCCGGGCGTGTCCGACGACACCTCGCCCACCAGCACCACGCCGGCACCCGGCACGTCGACGCGCGACCCGGGCCCCAGGGTGAGCGGCGCACCGTCCAGCGTGGCGTCCTGGGCGGTGACCTCCACGAGCTCCGCACGGGTTTGGGTGCCGTCGGCGGCCGCGCGGGCGGTCATCCGCAGGCGGCCGATCATCACGCGCCCGCCCAGCAGGGACAGGTCGCGGGCGGACACCGCACCCGACGCGGCGCTGCCGGTGCCGTCGCGGCGGGCCCGCGCGGTGACCTGCACGGAGCCGACGGTGCCCAGCGGGTCCACCACGCCGGCGGCGGCCGCCGAACGGGTGTCGGCGCCGCCGGTGGCGGCCGTGACCGCGGCGAGGCTGCCGCCGCCGGTGAGCACCCCGCGGGCGGTCACCTGCGCGCCGCCGCCGGAGGCACCCGCGGACACGGCCTGCAACACCCATGCCAGCCCGATGGCCAGCGCAACGAGCGTTGCGGGCGCGAGCACACGGAATCGCCGGGACACCAGCATGCGGGGAATCCTGCCCGGTCCACCGGACACCGCCAAGTTCCCCGGGCAGGAGTTACGAAAAAGTGACGGACCCGGCCCGGCACGCTTGAATCGGCAAGCGGGTGCGGTTAGCGTCGCCTCCGTCGCGGCCACCGCTCGGCCCGACACGTCCCGCTTCCGAGCAAGGAGCCGTGCCGATCCGCTCCGGTCGCGTCACGCGGCGCCGCGCCGCAATCGCTCTCATCGCCGCCGGCATCGCCGGTGGCATCGCCGTCCCGACCTACGTGGCGGCGCAGCCGGGGTCGATCAGCAGCCAGCAGGCGGAGGTCGATCGCCTGCAGGGCCAGCTCGACGCCGCGGACCGTGAGGCCGAGCGGGCCACCGAGGCCTACAACGGCGCACGGTACGAGCTCGAGCAGGCGCAGAACCGGATCAAGCAGAACACCGAGCTCATCGAGACCGCCCAGAAGCACCTGGTCACGGCCCGGGCCCGGCTCGCGGAGCGGCTCCGCAACATCTACGCGGACCCGCCGCCGTCCCTCGTGCAGGTGGTGGTGGACAGCGGCAGCATCACGTCCGCCGTCGACAGCGTCCGCCTGTTCGAGCGGATCGGCGACCAGGACGGGGCCGTGGTGGAGCAGATCCGCGGCGACCTGAACCGCCTCGCCGAGGCCCGCGTGCAGCTCGTGAAGGACCGCGCCGCCGCCAAGGTGCACGTCGCCGAGGCGGAGGCCAGGCGCACCGAGGTCCTCGCGATCCTCAGGCGCCGCCAGGACCTGCTCAGCAACGCCAAGGGCGAGCTGCGACGGCTCATCGCGGAGAAGCAGGCCGCCGAGCGGCGCGCCGCCGAGCTCCAGCGCCAGCGGGCCCTCGCCGCGCAGAGCGTGTCGTCCCCCACCGCCGCGCCGTCGTCGGTGGGCACCCCGCAGTCGTCGCCCACCTACGCCCCCACGGGCGGGGGCGGCGGGAACGGGGCGGTCGTCGGGATCGCGATGCAGTACCTGGGCGTGCCCTACGTGTGGGGCGGCGCCTCCCCGTCCGGCTTCGACTGCTCGGGGCTCGCGTCGTACGTGTACGGGCAGATCGGCAAGAGCGTCCCGCACTACACCGGGGCCATCTGGGCGGCGTTCCCGAAGGTCGCCCCCGGCGACCTCCAGCCCGGCGACCTGGTGTTCTTCCACCAGGACCTCGGGCACATGGGCATCTACATCGGCGGCGGCCAGTTCATCCACGCGCCGCACACCGGCGACGTGGTGAAGGTCAGCAGCCTCGCCGAGCGGGGCAGCGACTTCGTGGGAGCCGTCCGCCCGTAGCGCTCAGTGCGGCGGGCCCGGCACGCCGGGCGCCCGCGGCAGGTCCCCCGGGGCGGTCGCCACGCGCGCCGCACCCGCCACGGCGGCGATCCGGGCCCGGAGGGCCTCCGGCACGTTCAGCAGGAACACCGCGGCGTCCGGCGCCACGCCGCCCAGCGCCGCCGCGCATGCGAGCGCAGCGTCCGGGTCGCCCCGGAAGTCCACGGCCACAAGCCGCGGCTCCACCGCCGCCACCCGCTCCGGGAGGCCCTCCACGGCCTGCGGCACCGGGACCGTGGTCCAGCCCAGGCCGGCGAGGAACAGGCCCACCGCGTCCCGGACGTCGCCCGGCGGGGCGACCAGCATCGCCAGCGGCATGCGGCCCAGACTACCCGGCGCCGGCGGGCCGTCGCCGCGGGATCCGCCCGGACCCCACCGCCACGCCCACCAGGACGACGAGCCCGCCCACCGGCTCGTTCCAGCTCATCCCCTCGCCCAGGAACGCCAGCCCGGCGAGCACCGCGAACAGGGGGATGACGTAGGTGACGGTGCTGGAGACCGTCGCCCCGGCGGCCTGCACGATCCGGAAGTTCAGCGCGAACGCGATGCCCGAGCCGAACACCCCGAGGCACAGCATCGCGGCGGCCACGTCGGCGCCCACCGGGCCGCCGCCGCCCCAGGCGAACGGCAGCGCGGGCAGCAGCAGCAGCGTCGCGACGCCGATCTGCCCGGTCGCGAGACCCACCGGGCTGCCGGTGCCGGCCACCGTCCGCTGGGCGTACGGGTACGCGAAGCCGTAGCAGGCCACCGCCCCCAGGCAGGCGAGCACCCCGGGCCACTCGCCGGAGCCCAGCCCGTTCCACGCGCCCAGCACGACCAGCACGCCCGCGAAGCCCACCGCGAGGCCCGCCATGCGCCGGCCGGTCGCCGGTTCGTCCCGGAACACGGCGAGCGTGAACGCGATGGTCGCGAGGGGCGTGGCGGCGTTGATGATCCCCGCGAGGACCGACGACACGTGGGTCTCCCCGTAGGCGAACAGCAGGAACGGCAGCGAGTTGCCGATGCCGCCGATCACCGTGAGGTCCCACCACGTGCGCGCGCCCCGGGGCAGCGGCGTGCGCGTCACCGCGGCGATCACGGCGAGGGCCGCGGCGCCCAGCGCGAGCCGCCAGAAGGCCACCTCCAGGGCCGACAGCCCGCGCAGCCCCACCTTCATGAACCAGAACGAGCAGCCCCAGATCGCCGCGAGCGCGATGAACCACGCCTGCCACGGCACCGCACCCGCTCCCCGACGTCTCGCCATCCCGCAAGCATGCCGGTCCGGTGCCGCCGTCACCGGCCGTCCTCGGACCCGGCGGTCCGGAGCGCTCAAGTGCGGGGCGTGATCGGGCGATCCAGTTGGGGATGGCCGGACGCCGTCTTGTCTCCCCGCGGCTGGTGGCCGCGCTCAGCGCCGCGCTGATGGCCGTACCGGCCGCGGCGGGAACGCCCGCGGCCGCCCCGGGCTCGGACGCCGACCTCTCGGAGCCGACGGCCCGGGCCGACGCGGCGAGGGCGCGCGTGGACGCCGCCCGCGCCCAGGTGGAGGCCGCATCGGCGCAGCTGGCGGCGGCGCGGGCGAACCTCTCCCGCGCGACGGACCCCGCGGAGCGCGACGCGCTGGAGCGGGAGGAGCGGGAGCTGCAGGCCCGCAAGGACGGCCTCATCACGCGCCTGGACGCCGAGGAGGCGATCCTGCGCCGCGTCGCGGCGGAGCGGCCCGCGCGGCGGGACCCCGCGGACGCGGCGACCGCCGGCGACGCGACGGAGACCCCCGTCGTGGTCCTGCCCGGCCTGGGGACCACGTCGGCGGACGCCTCCGCGACGCAGGGCGCGCAGGCCGTCACGCAGCCCGCGGCGGCCGTGACCGCCGTTGCGACGAGCGCCGTGCCGACCGGCGCCGACGGCGCCGCGCGCCTCGACGCGTACCTGACGGGCAAGGGGAGCCCCCTCGCCGGCCTCGGCGCCGTGTTCGTGAACGAGTCCCAGGCCGTGGGCCTGGACCCCCGCATGCTGGTCGCCGTGAGCGGCGCGGAGACCTCCTTCGGCGCGTACGGACCGTCGCAGACGATCCACAACCCGTTCGGGCTGGGCCCGGGGATGCGCTTCGCGTCGTGGGCCGACGCGATCCACCGGGCGGCGCAGAACCTGGGCGGCAGCCTGTACCTCGCCGACGGCCGCGTCACGATCGCGAGCATCCAGCAGCGGTGGGCGCCCGAGGGGGCCGCGAACGACCCCACGGGGCTCAACAGCAACTGGACCCGGAACGTGAGCCGCTACTTCTCGGAGCTCGGCGGCGACCCGTCCGCCTCGGTCTTCCCGAACGTGCCGGCCGTGAACCTGCTCGCCGCGCCCGTGCTGCCGTCGGTCGGCACCGCCGGCCCGGCGGCCGTGCAGGACGCCCTGGGGCTGCTCGGCACGCCGCATCCGGCGGACCGTCGCGGCGGCCTGGACGCCGCGGCCCTCGTCCAGGTGGTGTACGCCAGGAACGGCATCCAGCTGCCGGCCACGGCGGCCGGCCAGGCCCAGCGCGGCACGGCGGTGGAGCCCACCGGCCTGCGCCCCGGCGACGCGGTGTTCTTCAGCACCCCGGACGGGGTCGTCCGGCACGCCGGCCTGTACCTCGGCGACGGCCAGTTCGTGCACGCGCCCGGTCCGGGCGACACCGTCGGGATCTCCTCCCTGTACGAGGCCCAGTGGGCGCAGGCGTACGCCGGCGCCCGGCGCTACTGACGGCGGGCGCCGGCACGCGGTAGCGTTCCCGCGTGCTCCCCGAGCTGTTCTCCGTCGGCCCGTTCACGCTGCACTCCTTCGGGGCGATGATGGCGATCTCGCTGGTGGTCCCCTGGTGGTTCCTGCGGGAGGACCTCCGGGACCGCGGGTACGACCCGGAGAGCGCGTTCTGGCTCATGCTCGGCGCCGGCGTGGGCGGCGTTGCCGGCGCGAAGATCTGGTACGTGCTGGACAACCCCGGTGAGCCGCTGCTGTCGGGCAGCGGGCTCACGTGGTACGGCGGCCTCATCGGCGGCGTCTCCGGCGTGATCCTGGCGGCCCTGTACCTGCGGCTGCCGCTCGGGGAGATCGCGAACGCCGCGGCCGCGCCCCTGGCCATCGGGTACGGCATCGGCCGCATCGGCTGCCAGCTGGCCGGCGACGGCGACTACGGGTCGCCCACGAGCCTGCCGTGGGGCATGAGCTACCCCGACGGGACCGTGCCGACCGATCAGGTCGTCCACCCCACCCCCCTGTACGAGATCGCGGCCATGGTGGTGCTGTTCTGGCTGCTGTGGCGCCTGCGCGGGCGGGTCACCGCCCCGTGGGCGCTGTTCGGGGTGTACTGCGTGCTGGCGGGGCTCGAGCGGTTCCTCATCGAGTTCATCCGCCGCAACTCGGAGGTCGCCGCCGGGCTCACCGCCGCCCAGCTGGTGTCCGTCGGGCTCGTGGCGCTCGGGGCCGCGCTGTTCTTCCTCGCGAGGCCCGCGGCCCCCGCCCGGCGCTAGTCCCGGCCCGCCCCCGGCCGCCACAGCACGTCGCCGGCGCCGGCGTTGCACGTGCGGGCGAGGATGAACAGCAGGTCCGACAGGCGGTTGAGGTACGCGGTGACCTGCGGGTTCACGGCGTCCTCGTCGGAGAGGGCCACCACGGCGCGCTCGGCGCGCCGGCACACGGCGCGCGCCAGGTGCAGGGCGGCCGCGGCGGGGGTCCCGCCCGGCAGGATGAAGCTGGTGAGCGGATCCAGTGCCTCGTTGGCCTCGTCGCACCAGCGCTCCAGCCGCGACACCTGGCCGGCGGTCACCCGCAGCGGCGGGCGTCCGCCGGGCTCGGCGCCATCCGGCACGCTGAGGTCCGCGCCGAGGTCGAACAGGTCGTTCTGGACGAGTGCCAGCCGCTCGTCCACCCGTTCCGGCAGGCCGGTGGCCCGAGCCACGCCGATCGCGCTGTTGGCCTCGTCCACGTCCCCGAACGCCGCGATGCGCGGGTTCGTCTTGCGCACCCGGCGCATGTCGCCCAGGTGCGTGTCGCCGGCGTCGCCGAGGCGCGTGTAGATGCGTGTGAGGCGGACCATGCGCGGCAGCCTAGTGGACGCCGCGTCCGCCGCCCCTGGGGCCGGGCGGCCCCGGGAGACCCGCGATCAGGCCGGCGGGGCCATGAGGTCGACGGACACCATGATGTCCCCGGCGCACGACCTCGCCGCGCCGACCCCGACGAACCGGTACCTGCGGCTCATCATGGCGGTGCGGTGCGGTGCGGACTTCCACATCGCGTCGTAGGCCTCCGCGCCGGACGACCCGTACGCGACGTTCTGGGCGACGGCGCGTCCGGTCGCCCATGCGGCGAGATCGTCGTGCCAGATGGACCCCGAGAGGGCCATCCGGCGCGCGTGGCGGACGGCCACCTTGGTGATGCGGACGTTCACCCGGAGGGCCGGGATCCCCGCGTTCTGGCGAGCTGCTGAGATGTCCTGAAGGACCTGTTGGGCGGCTGACGGAGCCGGCTCACCGCACTGGGCGGCTGCCGTCGGTGTCGCGATCACGGCCGCCCCCAGGACGAGCGCCGCCATCGCCGCCGTGCGGCTTCTGTAGGGCACGCGGGCACGATAGCCGCAGCCCCCTGGGGGGCCAAACCCAAGCCCGCCGGAACCTACTGTTCATGCGGATCTTTCACAGCTGTTCCGTGGATCGATAGCCAATCGGCCGCGAAGCGCACCGCCGCTTCCGGGGTGACCTCCCGGGTGAGCTGCCGTTCCCGCAACCGGTCGATCACCTCGGACAGCCACGGGCCCGGCGCGGCGCCCACCGCGGCCGCCAGGCGGTCGCCCGGGAGGGGCGGCCGGATGGGCCCCCGGTCGAGCAGCGCCAGGTGGATGCGCAGCACCTGGCGGGCGAGGTCCAGGTGCCGGGTGATCTGGATGGGCGTGGTGCGCGGGCCGTCGGTGGCGAGGCGGTCGGCCACCGACAGCACGATCTGCTCGGTGGCCGCGGGTTCGGTGGCGCGCAGGTACCGGTCGGCCTGGACCACCGACAGCGGCTGCCGGTGCACCATGAAGCCCAGCAACAGGTGGTCGCGCACGAGGGCGGTCACCTGGGCACGCAGCCGGTTCGCGGCGCGCAGCCGTGTGAGCAGGTCGTCGGCCTGCGCCGCGCCGGCCCGGTCGTGGTGGAAGAACGTGACGCGCCCGTCCGGCTGCACCGCGCGGGTGGCGGGCTTGGCCATGTCGTGCAGGAGGGCGGCGACCACCAGGCCCTGCCCGCGGGTGAGGCCGTCCGCGAGCGGCTCGGCGAGGATCGCCTCCAGGCGGGCGGCATCCCCGCGGAACACCGGCTCGGGGTCGGCCGCCAGGCGACCGGCGTGCTCCACCACCTCGAGGGTGTGGCCCAGCACGTCCCGGTGGTGGTAGGCGTTCTGCTCGACCCCCCGGGCGGCCTCCAGCTGCGGCACCAGGACCCCGAGCCCGCCCAGGCCGTCCAGCCGCTCCAGCGCCAACCACGCGGTGGGCGACCGCGCCATGCGGAACAGCTCGTCGCGCAGGCGCTCGGGGCTGGAGGTCCACAGCGACGGCGCCGCCTCGCGGGCGAGCCGGGCGGTGCCCGGGTCGACGGCGAACCCGGTCTGGTCGGCGATGCGGGCCGCGCGCAGCACCCGCACCGGGTCGGCGGCGAACGACCCGGGGCCCACCGCCCGCAGCACCCGGGCCGCGGTGTCGGCCCGTCCGCCGTGGGGGTCCACGAGCTGCGGCGGCCCGGTCACCGGCAGCGCCATGGCGTTCACGGACAGGTCGCGCCGGGACAGGTCGTCGCCCAGGCCGGTGCCCTGCACCGGCGTGATGTCGACGGTGTACGGCAGGTCGCCGCCCAGCACCCGCCACGCGCCGAACTCCGTCGACAGCGGGAACCTCCCGGCGCCGCGGGCCTTCGCGAACCCGCGGGCCAGGGCCGAGGCGTCGCCGGCCACCGCCAGGTCGACGTCCGCGACCGGACGGCCCAGGAGGGCGTCGCGCAGGCATCCGCCCACGATCCACACGCCGTCGCCCAGGCCGGCGAACGGCGCCCGGAGGTCCTCCAGCCTCACCCCACCGGGACCCTGGGGACGCGCCGGCCCACGCCGCACACGACCTCGTAGCTGATCGTCCCGCGCAGCTCCGCCAGCTCCTCGGCGGTGATGCGCTCCCCGCCGCCGGCGCCCATCAGCACGACCTCGGCGCCGACCTCCTCGGTGCTCTCGGGCCCGAGGTCCACGGTGAGCTGGTCCATCGACACCGTGCCCACCACCGGCACGCGGCGGCCGCCCACCAGCACGTGCGCCCGGTTCCCCAGGCTCCGGGCGTACCCGTCGGCGTAGCCCACCGGCACCAGCCCGATGCGGGTGCCGCGGGCCGCCCGCCATGTGCGGCCGTAGCCGACGCTGTCCCGGGAGTGGACGGTCTTCACGCTCGCGATCGCCGACATCCAGGTCATCACGGGCCGCAGGCCGCGGGCGACGGGGTCGTCGCCGAACGGCGAGCACCCGTACAGGGCGATGCCGCACCGCACCATGTCCAGCAGGGCGTCCGGCTCCCGCAGGGCGGCGGCGGAGTTCGCGGCATGCGCCGGCGCGCCGGGGAAGTGCTCCCGCACCTGCCGCATCGCCGACCGGAACCGCGTGAGCTGCTCGCGCATGAACCCCGCGTTCGGGCCCTCGGTCTCGTCGGCGGTGGCGAAGTGGGTCATCACGCCGGTCACCGGCGCGCCCAGCGATGCGGCGAGCGCCGCCAGCGCCGGGATGTCGCCGGGCACCGCCCCCAGCCGCCCCATCCCGGTGTCGACCTTCAGGTGGATGCCGGTGATGCGGGCCTCCACGGCGGCGCGCAGCCCGGGCTCGGCCCAGGCCGCCACCTCGGCCCGCGCGGCGGCGGCCCGCCCCCACTCGCCGCCGGTGATGGGACCCAGCACCAGCACCGGCGCCGCGATGCCGCCCGCGCGCAGCTCCTCGGCCTCCCCCACCGTGTGGACGCCGAGCCACGTCGCGCCGCCGTCCAGGGCCGCCCGTGCCGAGGCGACGGCCCCGTGGCCGTAGCCGTCGGCCTTCACGACGGCCATGAGGCGCGCCGAGCCGGCGGCCCGCGCCAAGAGCCCGGCATTGTGGCGCAGGGCCGCCAGGTCGATGCGGGCGTGCGCGCGGTCGGGGGTGGTGGTCACGGGGTCCCCGCGCGCAGGGCCGCCATGGTGGCGGGCAGGACGTCCAGGAGGTCCCCGGCGATCATGCCGTCGCCGCGGCCCGCCCGGTCGCCGGCCGCCGCGTGCAGCGCCACGCCCGCGGCGGCGGCGGTGCGCGCGGGCAGGCCCTTGGCGAGCGCCGCCGCGATGATCCCGGTGAGCACGTCGCCGCTGCCGGCGGTGGACAGCGACGGACCGCCTCCCGCGGCGATCAGCGGCACCTGGCCGGGCGCGGCGATCACCGTGCCCGGGCCCTTCAGCACCACCACCGCGCCGCTGCGGGCCGCCAGGTCGTGGGCCGCGGCCAGGCGCTCCGCCTCCACCGCGGCCCGGTCGCTGCCCAGCAGGCGCGCGGCCTCCCCGGCGTGCGGGGTGATCACCGTCGCGGCGGGGCGGGCGGCGAGGGCCTCGGGACGCCCCTCCAGGTGCCACAGGCCGTCGGCGTCCAGCACCACCGGCAGCTCCAGGCGCTCCAGGATCCCCAGGACCGCGGCGGTGGTGGCGGACGCCCGTCCGATGCCGGGGCCCAGGGCGACGGCCGACACGCGCCCGGCCTCGCGCAGCACGTCGTCCGCGGAGGCGGCGCACAGCCGGCCGGCGTCGTCGGCGACCGGGGCGCACATCACCTCGAGCATCAGCGGCGCCATGAGCGGCTGCACGGCGGCGGGCACCGCGGCCACCGCGAGGCCCGCGCCGGCGCGCAGCGTGGCGAGCGCGGCGAGGACGCCGGCGCCGGTCATGCCGGGGGCGCCCGCCACCACCAGCACCGCGCCCGCCGAGTACTTCTCCCCCGCCGCGTCCTTCGGCGGGATCGCCGTCGCCGCGCCGCCGTGCACGAGCCACGCCGCCGGGTCGCTCGCCACCGCCGACGGGATCGCGATGTCCACCACCTCCACGCGTCCCGCCCGGCCCCGGCCCGGCGCGACGTGCAGGCCCACCTTGTCGCCGTGGAAGGTCACGGTGAGGTCCGCCCGGACCGCGTCGCCCGCGACGGCGCCGGTGTCGGCGTCCACCCCGGTGGGCACGTCGACGGCCACCACCGGGCCCGGCCAGCCCGCGGTCCACGCCACCATCGCCGCCACCGCGCCGCGCGGGGCGCCGCGGGTGCCGGGGCCCAGCAGGGCGTCCACCAGCACCGCGCCCGCCGGCCGGCCGGCGGCCGCGTCGAATGCCGTGACGGGGATTCCGATGCCGCCCGCGATCGTGGTCATCAGCGCCGCGTCCGGCGTGGACGGGCCGTCGCCGCCGGGCGAGGCCACGGTCACCTCCCAGCCGGCCTCGGCCAGGTGGCGGGCCACCACCATGCCGTCGCCGCCGTTGTTGCCCGCGCCCACCAGCACCACCGCCCGGCGGGCGTCCGGGTACGCCGCCCTCGCGGCCGCGGCGGTCTCCAGCCCGGCCCGTTCCATGAGCAGCAGCGACGGGATGCCGTGGTCGGCGGTCGCCCGCGCGTCGGCGTCCCGCGTGGCGGCGGCGTCGAACAGCGGGGTGCAGTGCGGGACCGGCGAGGGGACCCGGGACCGGGCGGTCGGCATGCGCTGATCCTACGGCCCCGGCCGGGTGGTCAGTCCTGGACGACCGCCACGGCCGCCGCGATCCCGCGGCTGTGGGTGAGCGACACGGCGATGTCGGTCACGCCGAGGTCCGCGGCCCGGCGCAGGTACCGGCCGTGCAGCCTGATGGTGGGGGCGCCGCGGCCGCGCACCACCTCGACCTCCCGCCAGCGCGTCATCCCGATGCCCAGGGCCTTGCCGACCGCCTCCTTCGCCGCGAAGCGCGCGGCGAAGTGCTGCGGCGGGTAGGCCCGTGACGCGCAGTACGCCGCCTCGGCCTCCGTGAAGCACCGCTCCGCGAACCGGGGGCGGCGCTCCAGGGCCGCCTCGATGCGGTCGATCTCGATGAGGTCCAGCCCGATCCCGAGGACGCCGATCGCCGCGACCCCTACTCGACGGTGACGGTCTTCGCGAGGTTCCGCGGCTGGTCGACGTTGAGGCCGCGGATGGTGGCGATCTCGTACGCGAACAGCTGCAGCGGCACCAGGGCCGTGACCGGGGAGAGCAGGGCCGGCGTCTTCGGGGCCCACAGGACGTCGTCGACGTGCGCGCCGATCTCCTGGTTGCCCTCCGTCGCGACCGCGATCACGCGGGCGCCGCGGGCCTTCACCTCCTGGATGTTCGACACCACCTTGTCGAACACGTGGCCGTCGGTGGCGACCACCACCACCGGGGAGCCCTCGTCCAGCAACGCGATGGGACCGTGCTTCATCTCGCCCGCCGGGTACGCCTCGGTGGGGATGTAGCTGATCTCCTTCAGCTTCAGCGCGCCCTCGAAGCACACCGGCACGCCCACGTGGCGGCCCAGGTACAGGAAGAACGGGCGCTCCGCGTACCTCTGGGCGACGGTGCGCACGTCATCCGGGGCGCCGGACTCCAGGTACGCCTCGATGGCGTCCGGCAGGCGGCGCAGTTCCTCCGCCAGGTCGATCGCCCCGGGCGAGGTGAGGGCCCACTTCAGGCGGCCGAGCTTCACGGCCAGCAGCGCGAGCGCCATGATCTGGGCGGTGTGGCTCTTGGTGGCGGCCACGCCGATCTCCAGGCCGGCGCGGGTGTAGAGCACCCCGTCGGCGTCGCGGGTGGCCTGCGAGCCCATGATGTTCGTGAGCGCCACCACGTGGGCGCCGCGCTCCCGGGCGACGCGCATGGCGGCGAGGGTGTCCGCGGTCTCCCCGCTCTGGGTGATGCCGATCACCAGGTCCCCGGGACCCGCGAGGCACGTGCGGTACCGGTACTCGGAGGCCACCTCGCAGTGCACCGGCACCCGTGCCCAGTCCTCGATGAGGTACCGGCCCACCAGGCCGGCGTGGTACGAGGTGCCGCACGCCACGATGTGGACGCGCTCCACGCGGGCCAGCGCGGCGTCGTCCAGGCCGAAGCCCTCGAGGTGGACGGTGCCGTCGGGCCGGATGCGGTCGCCGATGGTGTCCCACAGGGCGGCGGGCTGCTCGTGGATCTCCTTCAGCATGAACGTCTCGTAGCCGCCCTTCTCGGCGGCGTCCTCGTCCAGGTCCACGCGCTCGGCGTGGCGCTCCAGCTGCTCGCCGGCGGCGTTCAGGATGGTGGTGGTGCCCGGCTCGATGACCACGACCTCGCCGTCGTTGATGAGCACCACGTCGCGGGTCTCGCGCAGGAACGCGGGGATCGCCGACGCGAGGAACCGCTCGCCGTCGCCCTCGCCGATGACCAGCGGGCACTCGTGGCGGGTGCCGACCAGCCTGCCGGGCTCGTCGGCGTGGAGGGCCACGAACGCGTAGTGGCCGTCGAGCTTGGGCAGGATCTCCCGCACGGCCGCCAGCAGGTCGCCGCGGTAGTGCTGGGCGATGAGGTGCGGGAGCACCTCGGTGTCGGTCTCGCTGTGGAACACCACGCCGGACTCCTGCAGCTGGTGCCGCAGATCCATGTAGTTCTCGATGATGCCGTTCATCACCACGGCGACCTTCCCGTCACCGGACTGGTGCGGGTGGCAGTTCGCCTCGGTCACGCGGCCGTGGGTGGCCCACCGGGTGTGGCCCAGGCCCGTGGTCGCGCCCGCGGCGCCGTTCATGTCCGCCGCCGCCTCGCGCAGCTTCGCGAGGTTCCCGACGGCGCGGACCGTCGCGAGGGCGTCGCCGTCGTCCTCCAGCAGCGCGAACCCCGCGGAGTCGTAGCCGCGGTACTCCAGGCGCTCCAGGCCCTGGACGATCAGCTCACGGCAGGCGCGCCCGCCGACGTAGCCGATGATCCCGCACATGCCTCACCCCCGGGGTCAGGTGCCGGCCGGGTCACCGAGCCGCGCCTGCGCGGCACCGGCGATCCGTTCACACCACCGATCGCAATCCTCGGTCGTGGGCGCCTCGACCATCACGCGGATGAGCGGCTCGGTCCCCGATGCGCGCACCACGACGCGGCCATCGTCACCGAACTCGGCCTCGAACGCCCTGACCTCTTCCCACACCTCGTCGGCCTGCGGCAGCTCGGACTTTCGCGCGCTGCGCACGCCGACGAGTTTCTGCGGCAGCCGTTGTACCACCGAGGCCGCCTCGGACAGGTCCTCGCCGGTTTCCACGAGGGCGGCGAGCAGCATGAGGGCCGCGCCCAGGCCGTCGCCGGTGGGCCCGGACCGCAGGTTGATGAGGTGGCCGCTCTGCTCCCCGCCCAGGACGTACCCGCCGCGCTTCATCTCCTCCAGCACGTAGCGGTCGCCGACGTCGGTCCACCGCACCTCGACACCGTGCGCGGTCATCGCGCGGCGGAACCCCAGGTTCGTCATCGTGGTGGTCACCACGGCGTCGCCGGCGAGGTGGCCCGACCGCCGCAGCGACAACGCCAGGATCGCGAGGATCTGGTCGCCGTCCACGACGGCGCCGTTCCGGTCGACCGCCAGCACCCGGTCGCCGTCGCCGTCGAAGGCGAGCCCCAGGTCGTGGCCGCCGGAGGTGACCGCCGTCCGCAGTGACTCCAGGTGCGTGGAGCCGCAGCCTTCGTTGATGTTCACGCCGTCGGGATCGGCGTGGATGACCGTGAGCCGGGCCCCCAGGCGGCGCAGCACCTCGGGCGCCGTCACCGACGTCGCGCCGTTCGCGCAGTCCGCGACGATCGACAGCGAGGAGAGGTCCGGGGCGTGGCGCTCGACGAGTGAGGCCACATACGCCTCCACGGCGTCCTCCACCACGTGCGAGATCCCCAGCGCGCCGCCCTCCGGCCGCCCCTCGGGCGGTGTGTGGATGGCGGACTCCACGCGGGACTCGGCGTCGTCGGCGAGCTTGAAGCCGTCCGGCCCGATGAGCTTGATGCCGTTGTCGGGGAACGGGTTGTGCGATGCGCTGATCACCGCGCCCGCGGCGGCGCCCAGCCGCGGCACGGCCTCCGCGATCGCCGGGGTCGGCAGGACGCCCAGCAGGAGCACGTCCGCGCCCGCGGAGCTGAGGCCCGCGGCGAGGGCTCCCTCCAGCATGTGGCCGCTGCGCCGCGTGTCGCGGCCGATCGCGACGGCGGCGTGCGGCGGGAGGCCGGACCCCAGGGCCCGGCCGATGGCGACCGCCAGCTCCGGGGTGAGGTCGCGGTTCGCGACCCCCCGGACGCCGTCGGTGCCGAAGAGCTTCCTGACGAGAGCCTCGCTCAGCGGGGGAGCGCGGGGGTCAGCGCTTCGAGAACTGCGGGCGCTTCCGGGCGCCCTTGAGGCCGGCCTTCTTCCGTTCCTTCTCACGCGCGTCGCGGGTGAGGAGGCCTTCCTTCTTCAGCTCGGGGCGCAGGTTCTCGTCGGCGACGCACAACGCACGGGCGATGCCGTGGCGCAGGGCGCCGGCCTGGCCGGACGGGCCGCCGCCGTGCAGGCGGGCGATCACGTCGTAGGACCCCTCGGTGCCGCTGGCGGTCAGCGCGCGGAGCGCCGTCGTCACCAGGACCTTGCGGCCGAAGTACTCGTCGGCCGGGCGGCCGTTGCAGAGCACCTTGCCCTCGCCCGGGGCGAGGATCACGCGCGCGACAGAGGTCTTGCGCTTGCCCGTGGCCGTGAACCGGCCGAGCTTGTCCGTCTTCATGCCGACACCTCCGCGGTGCGCGTGAGCCGCAGGGGCTGCGGGTCCTGTGCCTGGTGCGGGTGCTCGGGGCCCGCGTAGATCTTGAGCTTCAGCAGCTGCTTCCTGCCGAGGCGGTTCTTCGGGAGCATGCCGCGGACGGCCATGCGCATGACCTCCTCCGGCCGCTTCTCGAGCTGCTCGGCCAGGGTGCGGCTCTTCAGGCCGCCCGGGTAGCCGGAGTGCCGGTAGTAGCGCTTGTCCTCGAGCTTCTTGCCGGTGACGGCGATGAGCTCGGCGTTGACCACCACCACGAAGTCGCCTGCGTCGGCGTGGCGGGTGAACCACGGCGACCGCTTCCCGCGGAGCGTCTCGGCGATAACGGTGGCGAGGCGGCCGAGGTTCTGGCCGTCGGCATCGACCACCCACCAGCGGCGTTCGACGGTTCCGGTCTTGGCGCTGACGGTCTTCACGGCGGTTGACGTCCTCCAGGCGGCGCGGCGAATCCGCCCTGCGAGTCGCAGGGCCGACGTGGGAGATTAGGCGAGCGACCACCCACCCGCAAGGTCGCGCGGGACATCGCGCGATCGCCCGCGGGTCTGGATTCCCGGGCGCGCGGACGATAGAACTCGTTGCAATCGTTGCAACAACCGCGCGCCTGACGTTCGAACGGGCCCCGGGCGCGGGCAGGAGGTACGGGCCCCAGTGTCCACGGTCAACCGCTGCATCGCCATCGCCGCCCACGGCAGGCGCTGCCAGCAGACGACGTACCGCGGCGGGCCATACTGCTGGCACCACACGCAGAGCCGCAAGGTGTGGCCGCCCAGCCGGGTCCAGGCCCGCCAGCGGAAGGCCGCGGCGCCCGCCGCCGCCCCGCCCGCGGAGCTTCCCGCCCTGCGGGTCGAGCCGGCCCTGTCACCGCTCGAGCGCATCTCCCAGGCGCTCACGGACGAGCAGTTGGAGGAACTGGCGGAGTTCCTGTCCCGCCGGTCCTTCGGGACGTTCCGCATCCGGAAGGCCGACGGCGAGGTGGTCGACGCCCGCCCGGACGTCGCGCTGCCGTACCCGCTCTCCCGCCGCAGCGCCTCCGCCTGAGCTCCCGGCGCCGCCGCGTCGCCGATCCCCCCAGCCGGCGTCCGGCCGCCGGTACCCATGCGGTCGCTCGTCGTGATGGCGGGACGCTGGGTGCATCGGCGCGGAACCGGCCGTATTCCCCGCGTGAGGCGCCCGCGTGGCCGTGTTCGCGCGGACATGGAGTCGATGGCCGGTCAGTCGCGGACGATGCCGGTGAGCAGGAAGCCCCTGGGGATGAGGCCGGGGTCGCCGCCGGGGGTGTTGCCCTCCCAGGTGACGTACTCGGCGGGTTCCCGGCGGCCGTCGGCGAGGGTGGGCATCGACACCTGGGCGGTGCGGCTGCCGGCGGGGAAGTAGACGTCGAGGCTCGCGAAGGTCTGGGACAACGGGATGGGCTTCCTCCCCTCCCCGCCCCACAGTCCACGCTGCTCCGCCGGGAGGTCGAGGGTGTCGAGCGCCCGGACGCCCGGGGCGAGCAGGGCGGGAGTGAGGGTGAGGGACACGTCGGAGGACGACACGCGGCTGAGCCGGAAGCGCCACACCAGGTCCCCGCCCTCGCGGACCGAGACCCGGCGCTGCTCCACCCGGACCCGCACGGGGGGCTCGTC
Organism: Thermoleophilia bacterium; assembly: GCA_020848615.1. Lineage (GTDB taxonomy): Bacteria > Actinomycetota > Thermoleophilia > Miltoncostaeales > Miltoncostaeaceae. The sequence continues at coordinate 19,849 of JADLHW010000097.1, read as the reverse complement.
GTCGTCGACGACGACCGCCCCGTCGTACCGGGCGACGACCGCGCCGCGCAGGGCCACCACCGCCACCCCGTAGCGACGCGGTCCGGTGCGGAGGTCGTCCGCGGTCACCGTGACCGGCACCATCAGGCGCGCCGCGCCGGGCTTCACCTCCATGACCCGCCACCGTGCGCCCGCATCGGGGGCCGACACCAGCACCGCGATGGAGGCGGAGGTCGTGACCGCGCCCTCCACCGACACCGGGACGGCGACGCGCACCGTGCCCCGGTCCCCGCGCTCACGGACGTGGACGGTGCGGGCCCGCAGCCGCGGCAGCTCCGGGACCGTCACCGGGCGGGCGGCGGGCCCGACCGTCGCGACATCCAGCAACCACGCCCGTCCGGACCGGGGCCGCACGAGGATCGCGGCCCGCGTGACGTGCGCGAGGTCCAGCCGTGTCGGGTCGAGGGTGAAGCGCACCGACTGCGCCCACACCTTGGGCAGCAGGCGGCCGCGGTCGCCGCCCGGACCGGGCAGGGCCCGCAGTGCCGGCGAGGACGCCTCGATCACGGCGGTCCGGCCGGAGGCGTCACCCAGGCGCAGCGCGAACGGCCGGCCGCGCAGGCCCGGGCCGAGGGCGACGCGCATCTGCACCGCCCCGAACGCGGACAGGTCGGCCTCGGCGGCGCCCAGGGGCACGGGCACCGCCCCGCCGGCCCGGGTCCACTTCATCGCCAGCGCCCGGGGGGCGGGCAGCGGGCCGGCCGCGCCCATCGGCACCCAGTGCGGCAGGCGCTCCACCCCCGCGGCGGGCAGGCAGTCCGACCCCTGCTGGGTGTACCCGCGGCAGATGCGGGTGGACACGCGGGCCGCCCGCGGCGCCTTCGCGCCGGCGCGCGGGGCGTAGAGCACGGACGCCCCGCCGCCCCAGGCGGACACCAGCGTCACGGCCCGGCCGGCGGAGGCGGGCCTGGCGCCCGTGCCGTCCAGGAGGGCGATCGCCTCGGGGTCGTCGTCGACGGCGGCGCGCACGAGCGCCGCGACGTACGGCCGGACGGCGTTGCGCTGCGCGCTCGGCGTGAGCCTCGCCCTCGAGCGCGACCCGCACGCCCGGCGCTCCGCGGGCGGGGTGCTGTCGTCGGCGAACCAGTCGTCGGACCCGGGGCCGTCCGTCGCCCATGTGGTGTTGAAGTAGTTGTGGTTGGCGCCCAGCACCAGCAGGGCGCTGCGCACCGTCGGATCGCCGGCCACCAGGTCACGCCGCCCGTCGATGTACCCCTGACCCTCCAGGTCGTTCACGTCTCCGTCGCAGTAGGGCAGCACCACCAGCTCGTCCACGCCGGGCGTGACCTGCCTGCCGAAGTGCGTCGGGGCGATGAGCACCAGGCCGCGCACGCGGAACGCGTCGTCCGGGCGCGACGACGCCGACGCCTGGGCGACGCCCTCCCCGCCGCGGCTGTGCCCCACCAGCACGACCCGCTGCGGATCGACGGCACCGCGCATCGCGCCACCCCACGGGTCGCCGCCGGTGGTCGCCCACCGCGCCCACAGCCGCAGGTGGTGGCGCACCAGCAGGGCGCGCTCCACCGCGCCGGAGGCCGGCACGTCGTTGTTCTGGGCGTTCACGGAGTTCGCGGAGACCGACACCGCGACGTCCCCCTGGGAGGCCAGCAGCCGCAGGAGCCACCGGTACCCGATGTGGTTCCCCACCGGCACCCACCCCGGCGGGCACGGCCACCCGCGGCCCGGGGCGAACGCCGAGACGTCCGAGCGCTTCAGGCAGGTGCGGTGCATGCCGTGCAGCACCAGCACCAGGGGCCGCGCGCCGGGCGCGCCGACCGGCGCCTCCACCTCCCCCACCACCTCCAGCGGCACCGCGAAGTCCGGCACCCGCAGGGACGGCAGCCGGTACGTGAGGTGCTGGACCCGGTACGGCCCCGGCGTGCCGAGGTCGGTCGCCGCCCGGGCCGCCGCGGGGAGCGTGGCCGCCGCCGCCGCCACGGCGGCCGCCACGAGCCCGCCCACGGCGGCCCGGAGGCGCGTCACTCCCACTCGATGGTGCCCGGCGGCTTGCTGGTGATGTCGAGGACCACGCGGTTCACGCCCGGCACCTCGTTGATGATGCGGTTGCTGATGCGCTCCAGCAGGTCGTACGGCAGGCGCGCCCACTCGGCGGTCATGGCGTCGGCGGAGGTGACCGCCCGGATCACCACCGGGTACGCGTAGGTGCGCTCGTCGCCCTGCACCCCGACGCTCTTGACCGCGGGCAGGACGGCGAAGCTCTGCCACAGCTCGCGGTACAGGCCCGCGCGCCGGATCTCCTCCTGCAGCACGAAGTCCGCGTTGCGCAGGATCTCCAGGCGCTCCGCGGTGACGTCCCCGATGATGCGGATCGCGAGGCCCGGGCCGGGGAACGGCTGACGCCACACCATGCGCTCCGGCAGGCCGAGTTCCTCGCCCACCACCCGCACCTCGTCCTTGAACAGCTGGCGGAGGGGCTCCACGAGCTCCACCGACATGTCCTCCGGCAGGCCGCCGACGTTGTGGTGGCTCTTGATCTTCGCGGCGTCCCGCGACCCCGACTCGATGACGTCGGAGTAGAGGGTGCCCTGCACCAGGAACGGCACGCCGCCGAGCTTCGCGGACTCCGCCTCGAACGTGCGGATGAACTCCCGGCCGATGATCTTGCGCTTCTCCTCGGGCTCGGTGACGCCCGCCAGATGCGACAGGAAGTGCTCCTGGGCCCGCACGTGCACCAGCGGCACGTGGAAGTGCTCGCCGAAGGCCTCCTCCACCTGGTCGCCCTCGCCGTGCCGCAGCATGCCGTGGTCCACGAAGATGCAGGTGAGCCGGTCGCCCACCGCCTTGTGGACCAGCAGGGCGGCCACCGCGGAGTCGACGCCGCCGGACAGCGCGCAGATGACCCGCTCGTCCCCGACCTGCGCCCGGATGCGGGCCACCTGGTCCTCGATGACGTGCACCGGCGTCCACGTGGGCGTGCAGTCGCACACCTCGAACAGGAACGCCTTCAGGAGGTCCGTGCCGAATGGGGTGTGCACGACCTCCGGGTGGAACTGCACCCCGTACATGCCGCGCCCGGGATGCTCCATCGCGGCCACCGGGGCATCGGGGCTGGTCGCGGTGACCGTGAAGCCCTCGGGGGCGGCGGACACCGCGTCCCGGTGGCTCATCCAGCACGTCTCGGCCTCGAGCTCCCGGAACAGGGACTCGCGCTCGGTCACGGTGATCGGCGTCTTGCCGAACTCCCCGGCGCCGGTGCGGGCCACCTCCCCGCCCAGGGCGAGGGTCATGGCCTGCAGGCCGTAGCAGATGCCCAGCACGGGCACGCCGAGCTCCAGCAGGGCGGCGTTCAGCGCCGGCGCGCCGGGCTCATAGACCGACGCGGGGCCCCCGGAGAGGACCAGCCCCGACGGGTGGAGCCGCGCCACCTCCGCGGGGTCCACGTCGTGCGGCACCACGGCCGAGAACACCCGGCACTCGCGGATCCTGCGTGCGATGAGCTGCGCGTACTGGGCGCCGAAGTCGACGACCAGGACGCCGCCCGGCACGGCCGACGCCAGCGCCGGGTCGAGCATCGCGCGGGGGGACGATGCCACCGCCTCAGCCCATACCCACGGCCTGGGCCTGCTGGAGCCGCTTGCCCTCACTCTTCAGGGCGGGGGCGACCATGACCTCGCACTTCTGGAAGCTCTGGATCGACTCGTACCCGCAGGTCGCCATCGCGGTGCGCAGGCCGCCCATGAGGTTGAGGGTGCCGTCGTTCTCGTACGCGGGGCCCACCACGATCTGCTCCAGCGGGCCGAGGGTGGTGGTCTTCACCCGGGTGCCACGCGGCAGGGTGGGATGGAACGTCGCCATGCCCCAGTGGTAGCCGCGGCCCGGGGCCTCGTCGGCCTTGGCCAGCGGGGAGCCGATCATGCAGGCGTCCGCGCCGCACGCGACGGCCTTGGCGAGGTCGCCGCCGAACGCCATGCCGCCGTCGGCGATGACGTTCACGTACTGGCCGGTCTCCAGCAGGTGCTGCATGCGGGCACCCGCGGCGTCGGCGATGGCCGTGGCCTGCGGGACCCCCACGCCGATGACCTGGCGGGTGGTGCACGCCGCGCCCGGGCCGACGCCCACCAGCACGCCGACGGCACCGGTGCGCATGAGGTGCAGCGCCGTCTGGAACGAGGCGCAGCCGCCGACGATGGCGGGGATGGGCAGCTCGGCGATGAACTGCTTGAGGTTGAGCGGCTCCACCACCGACGAGACGTGCTCGGCGCTCACGACGGTGCCCTGGATGACCAGGATGTCGAGGCCGGCCTCGAGGGCGACCCCGATGTACTCCTCCACGCGCTGCGGCGTGAACGACCCGGCGGTGACGATGCCGGCGGCCTTCATCTCGCGGATGCGCTGGGCGACCAGCTCGGGCTTGATGGGCTCCTGGTACACCTGCTGGAGGCCGCGGGTCGCCTCGTCCTTGGGCAGCTGGGAGATGCGCTCCAGCTCGGCGTCGGCCTCCTCGTACCGCACCTGGATGCCCTCGAGGTTCAGCACCCCGAGGCCGCCGAGCTTGCCGAGGATCGTGGCGGTGCGGACGTCCACGACGCCGTCCATGGCGGAGGCCAGCAGCGGCAGCTCGAAGGTGTAGCCGCCCAGGCTCCAGCTGAGATCCACATCCTCGGGGTCCCGCGTGCGCCGGCTCGGCACGATCGCGATGTCGTCGAACCCGTAGGCCCGCCGGCCCTTCTTGCCCCGCCCGATCTCGATCTCCACCCGATTCGCTCCTTACGTCCCCGTGTCCCGTTCGTCCCCGGTCCGTGAGCCCCGCCGAAAGCACGAAACCCAGGGCCGGCGCGTGCCGCTCCTGGGTTTCGGGAAGGAACTTGTCAGCTGATGGCGAAGATCACTGGCTCGGAGTCGGCAGGCTAGCGCACGGGCCCGGACGACGCCGTGGACGGACGCCGCTCACGGTGGGGGCCCGGCGGGGGCGGCCTCGACCTCCCACACCTGCACCTGGCGGCGCTGCGCGTCGACCTCCGAGCGCTCGAACACGCCGGCGCCCGGCGTCTGGATGTTCGCGATGCCGCAGGCGGCGGCGAGGGTGAGCCGCGACCGGGCGTCCTCGCCGCGGGTGACCCCCGTGAGGTACCCCGCCAGGAAGGCGTCGCCGGAGCCCACGGTCGACAGGGCCTCCTTCACGGGCACCAGCACCCGGTAGGTGACCGCCGACTTCGCCCCGGGCTCCCGGACGCGGGCCACGCAGCCGTCGGCCTGGTGCACGATCGCCGACTGCGCGCCCATGGAGGTGAGCGTCTCCGCCGCGGCCACCAGGTCGTCGTCCTCGCTGAACTCGTAGCCCACGATCTCCTCGGTCTCCCGGGCGTTGGGGCTCACGAGGTCCGGGTCGGCGCCCACCCCGACGCGCAGCGGGGGCCCCTGGGCGTCGAGGGCGACGTAGACCTGGCCCTTCAGCTCGCGGACGATGGCCGCGTAGTAGTCGTCGGGCACGTTGCGCGGCAGGGAGCCGGACAGCACGAACATGTCGGCGCCGCGGGCGAGGTACCGGATCTTCTCCAGCAGGACCCCGAGCTCATCCTCCCCCACCGCCGGCCCGTACTCGATGATCTCGGTCTGCCGGCCGTTCGGGTCGACGACGGCCGTCGAGGTGCGGGACTCGCCGCGGATGCGGACGAAGTCGTTGAGGATGCCCTCCTCGGTGAGGCCCTCGATGATGGAGGTGCCGGTGCGTCCCCCGGCGAGCCCCGTGGCGATCACGGGCTCCCCCAGCCGCTTCAGGGCCCGGGCGACGTTCACGCCCTTGCCGCCGGGGAGGGTGAGGGCGTCGGACGCGCGGTTCCGGGTCCCGGCCTGGAAGTTCGGGACGCTGAGGGTGCGGTCGAGCGCGGCGTTGAGGGTGACGGTGACGATCATGGGAGAAGGGCGGAGATCCCGGAGCGCAGGCGTTCCATGATCCCGGGCCCCTCGACGTCGGCGTCGGCGACCAGGGGGCGGGTTCCCAGCACACGTCCATCCTGGCGGATCACGAGGCGTCCGACCACCTGTCCCCGGGCGACGGGGGCGACGACCTCCCCGGGGGCCTCGATGGCCTGCCGCACGGGCCGGCCCAGCCGGATGGTCGCCCGCAGGGGGGTGCCGCCGGAGCGCAGGACCAGCCGCACCCCGGGGCGGTCGCGCACCGCCACCTGCACCATCGCCCGCCCGCGGTTCACCAGCACGGGCCGCGCGTACTGGCGGAACCCCCAGTCCAGCAGCCGTTTGGCGTCCCGGGCGCGCTGGACCTCCCCGGTGGATCCCAGGAGCACCGCGTACAGGTCCACGCCCAGCCGCGTGCGCGTCGCGTGGGCGACCAGTGCGTAGCCCGCCCCCTCGGTCTGGCCGGTCTTGATGCCGTCGGCGTCCGGGTCGATGTCGAGCAGCAGGTTGTGGCTCTCCAGCAGGCGCCGGCCCCGGCCGTTCGGCCCGGGGATCACCGCGGTGCGGTGCGCCACCATGGCCCGCAGCTCCGGGACGTCCATGAGGGCCTCGCCGATCGCCGCCAGGTCGCGGGCGCTGGAGTGGTGGCCGGGGGCGTCCAGGCCGTGCGGGTTCGCGAAGTGCGTGTTCCTGAGGCCCAGGGCCGTCGCGCGGGCGTTCATGAGCCGCACGAACCCGGCGTCGGAGCCGCCCACGGCGTCGGCGACGGCGGTGGCCGCGTCGTTGCCGGAGGCCACGAGCACCCCCGTCAGCAGGTCGCGCATGCGCAGCCGCTCGCCCGCCACGAGCTCCGCGCTGGACTCCCCCACGGCCGCCGCCGCCGCCGTCACCCGCACCCGCTGCTCCGGCCGGGAACGTTCGACAGCCACCAGCGCCGTCATCATCTTCGTCGTGCTGGCCATCGGAAGCCTCATGTCAGGGTTGCGCGACGCGAGCACCTCGTCGGTCGCCGGGTTCACGAGGATCCAGGCGCGGGCGACGGGGGCGGGCGCGGCGGCACTCGCCACGGGCGCGGCGATGACCAGGGCCGCGGTCGCGAGCAGGACCGGTCGGCGGATTCCCCCCAGCACGGCGCGAGCCTACCAACCGGCACCCGGTGACCGGCGTCCACGGTCCGGACCGCCGGCGGCGCCGGTCCCCGTCCAGCTGGAGCGCAGCCTCGCCGTGCAGGTGTGGCCCCTCGGCGGGATGGAGGTGCGCCCCACCCGGGTGTTCGTGTGGGCCGGGCCGCGCCGCCGGTTGCTGCGGGTGATCCCGCTGGGCGGTGTCCCCCGCGCCCCGCGCCGGACGGTGCGGGAGCGCGGCTACGGCGTGGGCCCGCTGCGCGGCCACCATCGCGGCAGCCCGCTGGTGACCGTCACCCAGGCCGGCGTGCGCGCCGCCGCGCGGGCGGTCCGCCGCCCGGCCTGAGCCTCAGGCCGCGCGTCCTAGCCCGACACCTCCCAGAGGCGCTCGCGGAGGTCCTCGGCGGCGGCCCGCGGGTCGGCGGCCTTCATGATCGAACGGCTCGCCGCGACGATGGCCGCGCCGCGGCCGGGCGCGAACGCGGGTCCCAGGTCCTCCGGGCGGCCGCCCTGGGCGCCCACCCCGGGGATGAGCAGGGGCTGGGCGGGCATCCGCTCCCGCAGCCCGGCGAGGTGCTCCGGGACGGTGGCCCCCACCACGGCCCCGACGTCGGAGAGGCCGTGCGTGCCCACACCGGGGGCGCCCCACTCGGCGACGCGGTCGGCGACCGCCTCGTACCAGCGGCGGCCGTCGGCGAGCTCCAGGTCCTGCAGCTCGGCGGCGCCGGGGTTGGAGGTGCGGACCAGGACGAAGACGCCGCGCCCGATGCCCCGCGCCGTGTCGATGAACGGCTCCACGGCGTCGGAGCCCAGCATGGGGTTCACGGTGACGGCGTCGAACGGCCCGGTGAGCAGGGCCTGCGCGTAGGCCGCGGCGGTGACGCCGATGTCGCCGCGCTTGGCGTCGGCGATCACCAGCAGCCCGAGGTCACGGGCGATCTCCGCGAGGTCGTGCACCAGCGCCCAGCCGGGGGCGCCGAGCCGCTCGAACCACGCGAACTGGGGTTTCACCGCCACGCACGCGGGTGCCGCGGCGCGCAGGATGCGCTCGCAGAAGGCCCGCACGGCGTCCGGGCCGTCGCCGGCGATGCGCGGGTCGGGGTCCAGGCCCAGCACGACCTGGGATGAGCGGGCGGCGACGGCGGCGGCGAGGCGGTCGCCGAACGGCGGGATGTTCTCGGTCACAGCACCAGCCAGCGGACGATGGGCAGGGTGAGGGTGCACAGCAGGGTGGTCACCACGACCGCCCCCGCAAGGACGTCCCTGCGCAGACCGTACCGGTCCCCGAGCACCAGCGACATCATCGCCGTCGGCATCGCGGCCATCACGACCACCGTGTGCAGGTTGTCGCCCGACAGCCCCAGCAACCGGCCCACGCCCAGCCCGACCACCCCGCCGAGGGCCAGGCGGGTCACGGCGATCACGGCGAGGTCGGCGGCGTTGCGGCCCAGCCCGCGTACGTCGAACACCACCCCCGCGTACACCATCACCAGCGGGAGGACGGCGCCGCCCAGGATCTCCATGGGCCGCTCGACCACCACCGGCAGCTCCCCGGCGCCCGAGGCGCTCCAGGCCAGCCCGGCGGCCAGCGCCCACGTGGGCGGCAGGGCGAGCCCGCGGACGAGGCCGCCCCAGTCCACCGCGGGCCGGCCCTCCCCCGCCGCGCCGAACGCCGTGGCGATGGCGACCGTGGACGTCCAGGTGAGGACGGCGGTCGACAGGCTGTCGAACATCACCGCCGCCGGCAGCGAGAACCCGGCGCCGCTGGCGGCGATGAGCGGCAACCCGAAGAACCCGGTGTTCCCCACCGCGGTGGCCGTGACGAAGGCGCCGGTGCGCGGCCGGTCCATGCCGCGCAGCCGCGCGAACCCGAACGCCAGCACCAGCAGCACCGCGTGGATGGCGAACCCGGCCACCGGCACCAGCAGCAGCGACGCCGGCAGCTCCGCCCGGGCGGTGATGAGGAACACCAGGGCCGGCATCGCCAGGTACAGGACGATGTTGACCATGCCGTCCGCGTGCTGCTCGCGCAGCAGCCCGGCGCGGCGCATCGCCATGCCCGCCAGGATGATGAGCAGCGCGGCGAGGGAGGTCTGGATCACCCGGCCGCCCCCGTGGCGCGCGGCTCAGTGATGCGCGTGCACTACCGCGTGCCCCCGTCCGCGGGCGATGAGCACCCGGTTGACCGGCACCGTCACCACGAACGCGACGGCCAGCGCGAACGCCAGCGTCCCCCAGAACAGGGCGTCGGCCAGCCCCGCGTCCATCGCTCCCGGCACCGTCAGCATCACCCCATTGTCGACGATCTCCATGACGGCGATGGAGACGGTGTCGGCGGCCAGGGCGAGCGCCACGACGCGGCCCACGGGCAGGCCGGCCCGCAACAGCGGCACCGAGGTGAGCCCGTAGCCGAACACGAACGCCAGGGCGACGGCCAGGAGGATGGTGGGGAGGGTGCCCCAGCCCAGGGTGGTTCCGATCGCGAGCCCCAGGATCTCGCCGATGGCGCAACCGGTGAGGCAGTGCGCGGTGGCGACCGAGGCGAGCCGCCAGCTCGCGCCGTCGTGGCCCGCTTGGTGGTGGGTCCGCGCCGCGGGGCGATGGGGTGTCCGCACGATGGCCTCCAATACTGGCGGGGAGTATCTGCCGCCCCGCCACCATTGCATACTGGGTGGGAGTATGTCAACGTTGCCGCCATGGACGGAACCCCGGCCGGCGGCGGCCACTACGCCGTTGACAAGCAGCGGATCCTCAAACGTCTGCGCAGGGCGGAGGGACAGGTGCGGGGCATCGCCGGGATGGTCGGCGAGGACCGCTACTGCATCGACGTGCTGCAGCAGATCAGCGCCACGCAGGCGGCGCTGGACAAGGTGGCGCTCGCCCTGGTGGACGCCCACGTGCGCAACGGCCTGCTCACGGCCGCGCCGGAGCGGCGCGATGCGCTCACCGACGAGCTGATGGCCGCGATCGGCCGGCTCGCCCGCAGGTAGGGCGCGCCGGCCGGGCGGGCGATCAGGAGGGCGGGGTCACCTCGCGCCAGTACGACACGCCCCAGCTGCCCTCGATGGTGGGGAACAGCGGCGGGCGCAGCGACTGCAGCGTCGTGTCGTAGTTGTAGACGCGGTTGTTGAACATCGAGGCGTAGCCGCCGTCGGAGGTGGCCGTGGACCCCGTGAACGTCATGGTCCCGTTGTGGGTGGTGGAACCCGTGTTGGTGCGCCACTGCCCGTTCTGGGCGAGGGTCGCGGCACGCCAGGTGAGGGAGTTCGGGGTGTTCTCGGACATGATCATCTCGCCCCCGGCCACCAGCCCCAGCACGTCGTCGCCGTCGGTCTCGTAGCTGATGTTGTTGCCGATGTAGATGTTCGTCTTGCTGGCGAGCGTCACCTGGCCGTCCACCACCGAGGCGCGGGTGCCGGACGTGGCGTTGCAGGCGTCGGTGACGTTGTTGCCGTTGCCGACGACCGCGGGCTGCTCGAAGTACATGTAGAAGGGCGTCGCGCCGCCCGGCAGGGTCACCGTGGTGGGGCACTGCAGCTGGTTCACGGTGACGCCGAGGTTCGACGAGCCCGTGATCTTCCAGATCCGCACCTGCCCGGTGCTCAGGAACTGCACCATCCAGCCGTTCGCGGTCGCGTCGTTGCGGTACACGCCGGTGGCCTGAGCCGCCGCCTTGATGTCGCTGATGTCCTGGGTGAACGACGTGAAGTCGATGGGGGTGGGGAACTTGGCGCTGAACGACGGCGTCGTGGTCTTGTCGAACGCCCCGCCCTGGAACGCGCTGTTGGTGGCCTGCGAGCCGCTGCAGCCGCTGCCGCCGGACCGGCACGCCAGGTTCTTGGCGTACACCGGCGCGAGGGCCGTCCCCGAGTGGATGATGTCCTGCGAGGAGTACAGCTTGCCCGTGGTCGTCGCGGAGGAGCCGTAGACGATCGTGGCGTCCGAGATCATCTGGAAGTCGGCGATGGAGATGGGCTGGATGCGCGCCTGCACCGACTTGACGATGGGGTTGTTCCCGCCCGAGGGCATGACCCGGGCCGTGGACTGCACCAGCACGGCGCTGGGGTCCGACGGCACCGGCGACACCCGCAGGCTGTAGCTCGCCTGGCCGAACCGGGCGTTCTGCAGGGGGATCCACGTGCTCGGCGCGCCGGAGTAGCTCCAGTTGTTCCCGGTGGGCCACGCGCTGCCGGGCGCCACGACGCCGCCGGCCGTGGTGTTGGTGCGCGGGTCCTCGGCGGTGTCGACGTACCGCCGGTAGTACCGCGGGTCCTCGACCATGCGGGAGATGTACAGCTGCACGCCCGCCTCGGCGGCCTCCAGGGCGAGGTCGCCCCTGGCCGTCCGGGTCGACTGGTTGGTGCTGCTGCGGGCCCAGGTGAGGCTGGCGATCACCAGCAACGCCACGATGCTGGTGAACCCGATCACCGAGATCATGCTCTGGCCCGACTGCATCCGGCGGCGCGGGCGCCGCGCGCGGTCAGCTGACACGGGGGTTCCGGGGGACGACATCGGTGGACAGCTCCAGGGTGGAGTTGGACTGGCCGGTGCGGTAGGCGAGCACCAGCCGCATGTGGACCAGGGCGATCGCCCCGGTTGCCGGGGAGTTCAGGGTCGCGCCGAGGGCGGCCCCGGCGTCGTCCTCCGCGGCGAACAGCGGCACGGCGGTCTGCACGCCCGTGGCGAGGACCTGCTGCGGGCCGTAGGCGGTCCACGTGTACGGCGGCGCCGCCCCCACGGGGTTGGCCACGTCGCGCAGCAGCTGGCCGCCCGAGATCTGGTACCGCACGCGCTGCGGGAACGTCGAGAGGTCGGTGGGGTCCCGCGTGCCGTCGTAGTAGAAGACGATCGAGGTGGGCGACAGGGACGCGATGGGCGGAGTGGCGCCGGCGTCCGGGGAGATCGACTGGCGGATCTCGCCCTCCAGCCGGTCCAGCGCGGTGCGGCCGTCGGCCTGCGACCTGGCCTGGTTCTCGTGGGTGGTCGCCTGGTTGAGGCTCGAGGTGTAGAAGCCCAGGAGCGCGAGCCCGAAGATCGCCATCAGGATGATCCCGATGAGCAGCTCCGGGAGGGTGAAGCCGGCGCTCCGGTCGCGGCGTGACCTCACGGGAGCGTCACCTGGAGCGTCCCGGTGGTCGCGAGGTTCACGGCCTTGCCGGCGCTCCACACCGGGTTGCCGCTGGAGAAGCCCGTCGCGTAGTAGGCCATGTAGTTGCCCATCGCCAGGGTGGTGAAGTCCGCGAACGTGCTCGTGTTGGTGTACTGGGTGGCGTCGTAGGTGCCGCTCACCGCCTGCAGCCGCACCAGGACGCCGGAGGTCGCGGTCTTCAGCCGGACGGTGCCGGTGGAGCCGGAGACCAGGGCCAGCGTCATGGGGGTCGTGGCGTTGAGGGTGATGGCCGCGGGCAGGCTGCCGGAGCCGTAGCCGGAGGCCGTCGCCGACACCGTGTAGTTCACGGACCCGGACACCGGCAGGCAGAAGCGCGTGTAGCCGCTGGAGTCGGTCGTGCGGGCCAGGGGCGTCATGCTGCTCGGGCCGCCCGACACCTGCACGGTCGCGTTCGGGATCGCGGCGTTGTTGCTCGCCCGCTTCACCCACACGTCGAGCCAGCCGCCCGGGGCGCGGGTGAGGTTGAACGTGAACGTGTGGCTGGTGTTGGTGGGGTAGTTCACCGGCAGCGCGGCGGTCTGCGCGGCGTCGGCGTAGCAGTCCGTGCGCGTGGTCACCTGGAACGGCGTGGTGCTGGGCAGGATCGGGTTGCCGCCGATCGTGGTCGTCGTGAGCGACCCGGTGAAGGTGGTGAACGTCTCGGCGACGGCGGCCGGCGCGGGGCTCGTGATGCCCACGTCGGCGCGTTCGGTGACCGGCAGCCCGGTGGTCGCGTCCACGAGGTTCACGGTGATCGCCGCCGGCCGGTACATCTTGATCGTGACCTGCCACGTCTGGGACGCGGTGAGGTTCTGGCGGGTCGTGGTGGGCGGCGTGTCCGGGTGCGTGAGGTACCCGGCGCGGCTCGAGGAGGCGACGTAGTAGTACTGGGGGCTGGCCGTGGAGGTGGCACTGGGCAGGAGGCCCGCGAACACCGCCTTGCCCTGCGCATCGGTGCTGTCGATGCGGGTGGGCGAGGTGCTGCCCGACAGGGTCACCGTCGCGCCCTGCAGCGGCTGCAGGGTGATCCCGTCCACCACGGTCACCACCGCCGTGGCCTTGCCCGCGATGTTCGCGTAGCTGGGCGGGGCGATGAGGCTGCTGGCCGTCACGGCCTTCGCGACCGGCACCTGCGGGGTCACGGCGATCGTGACCTTCTTGTAGTTCACGTAGGTCTGCGGCCGGCCCTGCGCGGGGTCGTCGACGTACACCACGGTGGTGGCGATGCGGTACGTCGTGCCGTTCACGACCTTGTCGACGCTCGCCTGCATCGTGCCGGGCGGGTTGCCGCCCACCACGCCCACGTCGTCGTACGACATGTTCTTGGCGTCCTCGAGAGCGCCGGCGGCGAGCTTGCTCGACACCGAGTCGAGTCGCGATCGCCCGACCTGCGCCGATGAGGCGGCGAACCCCTGGAAGATGGCCCCGGCGACGATCGCCAGGATCAGGATGCTGACCAGGACCTCGATGTAGGCGAAGCCGCCGTGCTGGTCGCGCCGTCGTCCGTGATGCACCGGCACCCCTGATTCCGTTCGGGTGGTTCCGCGGCGAGGGAAGGGGCGGGGCCCCCGGGCGTTCGCCGTGGCATCCGAGCATCGGCCGTATTCGCATGGCCCTTGAGGACCGGGTGGACGATTTGCCCAGTCCGGCGGCCTCAGCCGGGCGGCCGCACCCGCGACGCGCGCACGAGCAGCACCACCGGGAGCGGTCCCACCGGCACGATCGTGAGGGCCGGCAGGGCCGCCGCGGCGTAGCGGGGGTCGCCGGTGGCCTGCCACATCCCCACCGCGAGCGTGTCCCGGCCGAACGGCCGCAGCGGCGCGGTGATGGGCGGCTCCTTCACGACGTCCCGGCCCCTGCGGACGTCACGCCGTTGCGTCGGCGGGCTCGCGGGCACGCACGGCGCCGCGGACCGCGAGCGACGCCGGGAGCGCCCCGCAGACGGCGGCCAGTGCCACCAGGAACCCGGAGGACGCGCCGACGGTCGACGCGGCGATCCCCGCCGCGGCGTTGCCCGCCGCCGCCCCCGCGTACAGGAAGCTCGCGACCCAGGCGAACGCCTCGGTGAGCAGCTCCTCGGCCACGACGTCCGGCACCAGCTCGTACACCGTCCCCAGGGACGGGGCCACGAACAGCCCCTGCACGAACAGGCCCACAGACAGCAGGACGGGGTTCACCGACAGGACGACCAGCGGCAGGGTGAGCAGCGCGAACCCCGCGAGCAGCCCGGGCAGGCGCACGTGCGGTGCGCGGCGGGCGCGACGGGCCACGACCAGGCCGGCCACCAGGCTGCCCCCGGCCCACGCCGCCATGACCGCCCCGGACAGGGACCGGTGCCCGTGCTCGTCGAGCACCGCGATGAGCGACAGCTCGGTCGCGCCGAAGCACACGCCCAGCAGGCCGTAGGCGACCACCAGCCGCCGCAGCGCCCGCGACCGCAGCGCCCAGCCGTCGCCCCGGCCCCGGCCGGGCTCCGACCGCCGGTGGATGACACCGGCGAACGCCCAGGTGAGCACCGCCAGCCCGGCGGCCACCGTGAGCATCGCGCCCTGCGGCGACACCGCCGCGACGGCGAGCACCACCAGCAGCGGCCCGGCGACCCACAGCACCTCCTGCAGCGCGGCCTCCATGGCGTACACCGTCGTGAGCTGCTCGGGGGTCGCGAGCACGGGGACCGACGCGCGCAGCACGGGGCTCACGGGCGGCGCCGCCGCTCCCGCCAGGGCGGCCAGGGCGACGTCACCCGCGGCCCCCAGGTCCGCCGCCGCAACCGCCATCACCGCCAGGGCGGCCGAGGACACCGTGCCGCTCACCACCAGGACGGGCGCAGAGCCGAGGCGGTCCGCGGCGCGTCCCACCAGCGGCGACACCAGCCCCATCGCCAGGATGTACGCGGCGGCCACCAGCCCCACCACCCCGTAGGAGAACCCGGCGTCGCGCAGCAGCAGGGCCATCGCCAGCCCCACCATCACCAGCGGCAGCCGGGCGGCGAACGCCATCCCCATCACGGTCACCAGGCCGCCCCGGGCGCCGGCCGCGGCGGTCATGCCGCAACCAGGCGCGCCGCCCGCGCCGCGAGGGCGCGCGCGACCCCGGCGGCCAGCAGCGGCGGCGCGGCCGCCAGGGCGAACCCGGCCCCCGCCCCGTACGCGCCCGTCACGGCGCCGGTCACGGCGGCGCCGGTCGCGAAGCCGGCGAGGATGAACGAGCTCGTCCATGCGAAGGCCTCGGTGAGCGCGTCGTGCGCCGCGACCTTCGGCACCAGCTCGTACACGGTGCCGAGCGTCGCGGCGATGCAGCACCCCTGCACGAACAGGCCGCAGCACAGCGCGACCGGGTCCGCCTGCAGCACGATGAGCGGCGCCGTGAGGGCCCCCATCGCGAGGGTGAGCCACGGCAGGCGCACCCACGGGCCGGAGTGCACCATCCGGGCGACGACCACGCCGGTCACCAGGCTGCCGACCGCCCAGACGCCGAGGGCCACGCCCGCCAGGTTCCGGTGGCCGTGCGCGTCCATGCTCGCGACGGTCGAGATGTCGATCGCCCCGAACATCATCCCGGTGAGGGCGAACGCGGCGACCAGCAGCCGGAGCTCCACCGACGCCAGCACGGACCCGGTGCGGCGGGGGCGGGCCGGCGCGACGTGGGGACGCACGACCGCCGTGAACCATGCGGACGCGACGGCGAGCACCAGGCCGCACACCGCGAGCGACACGCGGGGGGAGCTCACCAGCACGATCAGGGCCACCGCGGGCGGGCCCGCCACGAACAGGATCTCCTGGAAGGCGGCCTCCAGGCCGTAGACGGTGCGCAGGGCGTCCCCGTCCGCCAGCCGCGGCATGAGGGCGCGCAGCACCGCGTTCACCGGCGGCTCGGCGCATCCGGCGACGAACGCGAGCGCGGCGATCCCCCATCCGCCCAGCGTGCCGGGCACCGCGGCGATGACCAGCAGCGTCGTGCCGGCCACGATGCCCGACACCAGCAGCACGGGCACCGCCCCGACCCGGTCGGCGAGCCGGCCCAGCAGCGGGGCGCCCAGGCCGGTCCCCACCGTGAGGCACGCCGTGATGAGCCCCACCACCCAGTACGCGAAGCCCTGGCCGCGCACCAGCAGCACCAGGGACAGCATCATCATCACCAGCGGCAGGCGCGCCACCAGCGCGCTCGCGATGGCCCGCGTGAGGATCGGATTGTGCGGGAGCCCGGCCAAGCGCATCCGGACATCGTCTCGCGCGGGGACCTCCGGCGCCAGCGGCCGCTACGCGGGGCGCACCACGAACTGCCGCAGCGCGAGGTCCCGGAACGTCACGGGCCCGCGGGGCCCGGGTACGTGATCCACGTTGATGCCGGTCTCCGGGGCGGCGAGCAGCTTGAAGCCGTCCAGCAGGCGCGTGGAGGCGTTCCAGAACGCGCCGGTGCCGGCGTAGGCGTCCAGGAACCGGTTCGCGGCGGCCGCGTCGGAGGTGCAGATGCCGGCGGCGAGGCCCGAGGTCTCGTCGTTGGCGATCCGCGCGGCCTCCTCCGCCGAGGCGACCCGGTCGATGGTGACGTTGGCCTCGTTGCCCTCGTCCAGGGCCCACTCGAAGCCCCGGCCCCGCTCGTGCGGCGGCAGGACCCCGTCGATGCCGAGGGCCGTCAGCTCGTCCATGGCGGCGGGCAGCAGGTCGTCCCACCGGTCGGCGTGGACCAGCAGCAGGTTGAGGCGGTTGCACACCCCCAGCCGGTCCAGGCTCGTGCGCACCAGCTCGCGCGCCATCCCCGCGTCGGCGTGCGCGTCGAGGTACAGGACGCCGCCGCCGTCGGCGTGGGCGAGGGTCCGGACGCCGTGGGCGGCGCCGTGCGCGGACAGCTCGCGGGTGGTGGGGCCGCTGCCGCGGATGATGACCAGCGGGATGAGGGCGGGGTGGGACACCAGCGCCCGGGCGGCCGCCCGGTCCGCGGTGCGCACCAGCTGGATCGCGCGGCCGTCGAGGCCGGCGTGCTCGAGCGCCGGGGCCACCACCTCGTCCATCAGGGCGGTGGCGGAGCGAATCGCGGCGCCGCCGGTGCGCAGCACCCCCGCGTTCCTGGACTTCACCAGCTGGGAGGCGACGTCGATCGTCACGTTCGGCCGGGCCTCGTAGTTCGCGCCGATGACGCCCACCGGGCGGCGGCGTTCCTCCAGCACCAGTCCGCCGGGGAGCTCCCGCGTCGCGACGACCGTCTCGGGGAACTCGGCGGCGGCGAGCGTGGCGATCTGCCCCGCCATCGCCGCGATGCGGTCCGCGTCGAGCCGGAGGCGGTCGCGCATCGCCTCCGGGAAGGCGTCGTCGAGGGCCGCGATGTCCGCGGCGTTCGCGGCGAGCACCGGTTCACGGCGCTCCCGCAGCAGCGCGGCCATGCGGTCGAGGGCGGCGGTGAGCGCCGCGCCGGAGGCGGCGGCCAGGCTGGGGGCGGCGGCGCGGGCGGCGCGTCCCGCGTCCCCCACGAGGGTCATCACGTCGGTCTCGGTCACGTGCGGGATTCTCCCACGCGGGGCGCGGCGTGTGTCCCCGCGGGCGGAGTACGCTCGGCCGGATGTCCTCCGCACCGGGCCCCCGGCGCCTCCACCACGCGTGGGTCGTCGCCGCGGTGACCTTCCTCACCCTCCTCGCCGCGCAGGGCTTCCGGTCGACGATCGGCGTGTTCGTCGTGCCGCTCCAGGAGGACTTCGGGTGGGGCCGCGACGACGTGTCGCTCGCGATCGCCGTGAACCTCGTGTGCTACGGGCTCATGGCCCCGTTCGCGGCGGCGCTGGTGGACCGGCTGGGTCCGCGCCGCGTGATGGTGGTGGCCCTGGGCGCGGTGGGCGCCGGCTCGGCCCTCACCGTGTGGATGACCGCCCTGTGGCAGCTGGACGTCATCTGGGGCCCGGTCATCGGCATGGCGACCGGGGCCATCTCGATCCCGCTGTCAGCCATGGTCGCCACCCGGTGGTTCGTCGCCCGGCGGGGGCTGGTGACGGGCCTGCTCACCGGCGCGTTCGCCACTGGCAACCTCATCTTCCTGCCGTTGCTGGCGTGGATCACCGACACCCGCGGGTGGCAGTGGGCCGCGGGCCTGGTGGCCGTGTTCGCGGCCCTCATCGTCCCCGTGGTCGCCGTCCTCATGCGCGACCACCCGGAGGACGCCGGCGTGCTGGCCTACGGTGCCGACGGCCCTCCCCCGCCACGGGTCGCGCCGCCGGGGAACCCCTTCACCACCCCGCTGCGCGTGCTGCGCGACGCCGCGCGGGTCCGCGACTTCTGGCTGCTGGCCGGCACGTTCTTCGTGTGCGGGTGGACCACCAACGGCGCGGTGCAGTCCCACCTCATGCCCGCGGCCCACGACCACGCGATCCCCGAGGTCAGGGCGGCGGGGCTGCTGGCGCTGATCGGCGTGTTCGACATCATCGGGGCCACCGCGTCCGGGTGGCTCACCGACCGCGTGGATCCCCGCCGGCTGCTGTTCGTCTACTACTCGCTGCGCGGCATCTCGCTCGCCATGCTGGTCCCGCTGTTCAGCGCGCCGGGGTGGACGCTGGTGGCGTTCGCCGTGGTCTACGGGCTGGACTGGGTGGCCACGGTGCCGCCGACGGTGGTGCTCACCCAGGCCGCGTTCGGGCGAGATGGGGCCGGCGTGGTGTTCGGCTGGGTGTTCTGCAGTCACATGCTGGGCGGGGCCGCCGCCGCATGGCTCGCCGGGGCGGCCCGGGAGGCGCTGGGCGACTACGTGCTGGCGTTCACCGCGGCCGGGATGCTGGGCATCGCTGCGGGCTTCGCGTCGCTGTTCATCGCGCGTGGGCCGCGCACCCCGCTGCGGCCCGTGGTCGCGCAGGCGTAGGTCAGGTCCAGCCGGGGTCGGTGGCGGAGGGGTCCGGGGCCACCACCAGCCCCTGCTGCATGGCGCTCTGGAGCCGGTCGATGACCACCCAGGTCTCGGCGATGCGCGACCCCGTGAACCGGAACCAGTAGACGGCGGCCACCATGATCGTCCTGCCGGTCGGGGGGAGCCCCAGGAGGCTCCCGGTGCCGGTGCCGCCCATCATGCCCCGCACCGCGACGCGGTCACCCGCCTGCAGCGTCTCGTCCACACGGAAGACGAGGTCGGGGTAGACGCGTCGCTGCCGCTCGACCATCTCCCGCACGCCGCGGGGCCCGTCCGGCAGGTCGGGCATCGCGGGGTGGTGCATCACGTGCCCCGGGTCGAACAGCTCGTCGATCGCGTCCAGCTCGCCGCGGCTCACCACCGCCCGCAGGTAGCGCTCGGCCACCGCGGCGATGCCGCCGGGCGACCCCATCGCGGCGCTCACCGCCGGGCCTCCAGTACGTGCACCCGAACCCTCGCCCTTCCACGCAAGGAGGGGAGCTGCGGCCGCACCACGCCTCGCATCCCCGCGGGTGTCCCCCTGAACCCGCGGAGCGACCCTAGCGGCCATCGGACCCGTTTGACACGGAATCAATTCGTCTCACATGCCGGGCCGGGACGGCGAGGCCCGAACGCGCGAGGGGCCCCGTCTCCGGGGCCCCTCGGGGTGCTTCGGTGGCCGGGTGGCCTGGGTTACATCATGCCGCCCATGCCGCCCATGCCGCCCATGTTCGGGCTCATGCCGCCCATCCCACCCGCGGCGTCCTCGGGCTTGTCGACCACCACGCACTCGGTG